>NZ_QRKO01000020.1:0-689 GCF_003471985.1 Collinsella sp. AM15-2
GTTCGGCGGGGCGTGGGGGATCGCCCGCTCGGGGGCCGAGGGGCCGCAGGCCGAGGCCGCCGGGGAGGCCGCGGCCGCCTCGACCGCGCCGCCGCCGGCGCTCGTCGAGGCCGAGAACAGGCAGGTCAGGTTCCTTGCCGCCCGGATATCGGAGGCCCTCGACGAGGCCGGGGCCCTCGAGGCCGAGACGGCGGGGCTGCTCGAGGGCGACGAGACCTACGCGTGCCTGCTCACCGTGCCCGGCATCGGGCCGAGGACGGCGGCGCAGCTCGCGGTATCGGTCGACATCGCGAGGTTCCCGGACCACGACCACCTGGCCTCGTACTGCGGCATAGCCCCGAGGGTGAGGAGCTCCGGCACGTCGGTGAGGTCGGTCAGGGCGTCCAGGCGGGGCGACGCGAGGCTCAAGTCCCTGCTGATCTTCTCGTGCAACAGCCTGGTGAGGTCGTCGGGGCGCTACGGCGAGTACTACCGGGCCTGCAGGGCGCGGGGCATGGGGCACGGGCGGGCGCTCAAGGCCGTCGCGAGGAAGCGGCTCAGGGCGATATACGCCGTGATGCGCGACCGGGTGCCCTACCGGGAGTAGCGTCGAAGGTTGACAAAACTATAGGAACACCCAACGGCTACTCATTTAAGTCTGTCCCCAATGAGTACCCGCAGAATGAGAGTGGATAATCTCCCGTTTTTGG
>NZ_QRKO01000020.1:699-32751 GCF_003471985.1 Collinsella sp. AM15-2
TGAGTACCCGCAGAATGAGAGTGGATAATCTCCCGTTTTTGGCCTGTTTGCAGGCTCAAAGTGGGAGATTATCCACTCTCGTCATTTTGGCGCTGCCCGCAGCACTACCCATGAACAGCTACCTCAATAGCAAAAGCCCCGCAGCCGGAGCGGACTGCGGGGCTCATGAAGAGAGGCTAGTTTGTGGGCGCTTTGCCTGGCGCCCACGAGAGAGGCAACAGAGTAGAGACTACTCGTGGATGCGGGTACCGGAGAGGCCGGCCATGGTCTCGGCGGCCTTGTCCAGAGCGCCAATGATGCAGGTGCGGCCCTTGCGGGAACGAGCGAACTTGATGGCAGCACGGACCTTGGGCTCCATGGAACCCTTGCCGAACTGACCCTCGTCGGCCAGACGCTCGGCCTCGTCGGCGGTGAGGTCCTCGAGCTCCTCCTGGTTGGGCTTGCCAAAGTTGATGGCGACATGCTCAACGGCGGTCAGCAGGAACAGAACGTCGGCGTCGCAGTCCTCGGCCAGCAGCTCGCCGCCCAGGTCCTTGTCGATGACGGCGGGAACGCCCTTGTAGCAGCCCTTGTTCTCGTAGTCGCGGACGACGGGGATGCCGCCGCCACCGCAGGCGATGACGATGAACTCGTTGTCGAGCAGGTTGAGGATGGAGTCAGCCTCGACGATCTTCTTGGGATCGGGAGAAGCGACGACGCGACGCCAGCCGCGGCCGGAATCCTCGACGAAGACCTTGGAGGGATCCTCGGCCATGAACTCCTTGGCCTGCTCCTCGGTGTAGAAGGGACCGATCGGCTTAGTCGGGTTCTTGAACGCGGGATCGTCGGGATCGCACTCGATCTGGGTGACGACGGTGGCGGCGTGCCAACGCTTATAGCGCTTGTGCATCTCGCGGCCGATGCCCTGCTGCAGGTGATAACCAATGTAGCCCTGGGACATGGCGCCGCACTCGGGCAGCGGCATCTCGGGGGTACCGATGGCATCGTGGGCAGCGGCGAAGGCGTTCTGGATCATGCCGACCTGCGGGCCGTTGCCGTGGGTGATGATGATCTCGTTGCCCTGCTCGATAAGACCAAGGAGAGCGTGGGCGGTGTTGCTCACGGCCTCGATCTGCTCGACGGGGTTGTTGCCGAGGGCGTTGCCGCCGAGGGCGACGACAATACGATCGGGCTTGCCAAGAGGCTTAGACATTGCTGGAATCCTTTCTGTAAAAGGCCTACAACCCATTAATAACCCGCGTCCGTGCGATACGCGAGTTTATTAAGGTTTATATTCTCTTTATCGCTCATTTTATTCATTTTGAAAATACCTAAGCGGCGAACGGTCGATTTTACCCGCTCAGCGTAAAGAAGCCCAGTTCAGGCATATCTACGCCATTTACGTGCAACTTTATTTAAATAGAGCAGGGATTAGACCAGATTATGCAAACTATATCTTTGCTAAACACAAAACGGACAGCGCAATATCTTACTCGCACTATACGCGATTCTATACATTAATTTGACGAGTATGCACCCCTGCAAAAACATGGGGCTTTTCATCCAACATAAGGGATAGCCGATCGCGCTTCACCCCGCGGCAAGCGACTGCGAGTTCGCAGTATGGAACTTTACCGTCGGCTTCTGCATGAACGCTACCGACGCCCTTTCGCTCCTGCGCGCCCAAGCAGCCGAGAACGCTAACGGCGCCACTGTCAACCTGGCCACCCTCAACAACGGCGCCGCCAGCCTTTTCGCAAAGTACCGTGCTGGCTCGCTGGCTTTGAGGCCTAAGTGAGCTTTGCTATTTGCCAATTTTTGTATGATTTGGGTCAAATCTATTTGTCAATTTTTGTATGATTAGGGGCAAATCTATTTGCCAATTTTTGTCAATGAGGTGTTTTAATGCTACGCCGCAAAGTCACTGATAGGCTTTTGAGCTGGAAGAATAACTCCCATAAGGCCCTGCTTGTTACCGGTGCGCGTCAGATTGGCAAGAGCTATGCGATTCGCGCGTTTGGAAAGAGCAACTACGCTTCGTATTATGAGGTCAATCTGCTACTTGATGCCGAGGCAAGAGACGTACTTGTTGGCGCTAAGAACTCCATTGACTTCATCAACCGTGTGGCCCTTCTTGCGGATGCACCGCTTGTTGAGGGAGATACGCTTATCTTTGTCGATGAGATTCAGGAGTATCCGCAGATCGTTACACTTATGAAGGCGCTGGTCGAGGACGGACGCTTTAGCTATGTCTTCTCGGGGTCTATGCTTGGGACTGAGTTTAAGGGGATCTCTTCTTTCCCGGTGGGGTATGTCGAGCACATTGTTATGCGGCCAATGGATTATGAAGAGTTTTGTTGGGCAAACAGCATCAGCGAGAATGTGCTTGCAGACATCCGCAGCTGCCTTGTCGAGAGGCGTCCCGTCGAAAATTTTA
The DNA here is from genome assembly GCF_003471985.1 of Collinsella sp. AM15-2. NCBI lineage: Bacteria > Bacillati > Actinomycetota > Coriobacteriia > Coriobacteriales > Coriobacteriaceae > Collinsella > Collinsella sp. AM15-2. The sequence continues at coordinate 3,116 of NZ_QRKO01000020.1, forward strand.
TTCATGAGGCGATGCTCAAAAACTTTAGAGCTTATATCGTTTGCGGCGGCATGCCGGAGGTCGTTCAGAACTATATCGATTCGGGCTATTCGCTCGTGAGAACGCGTGAGCTTCAAATTCAGCTAGTCGATCAGTACAAAAGCGATATCTCTAAATATGCATCGACTCGAGCGTTTAACGTTCGCTCCATTTTCGAGCAAATTCCCGTTCAGCTTGAGGCGGAGTCCCATCGCTTTATCGTCTCGTCTCTAGGCGAGGGAGCTCGTCTTCAAAAATACGAGCAGGATTTCCTATGGCTGGTGAACGCAGGCGTTGGATTGATGGTCCCCCAGGTGACGGAGGCACGAAGTCCTCTCAAGAGGACGGAGAAAACGACGGCCTTTAAACTATACGAGTCCGATACAGGTATGCTCGCATCGCGGTATCCCGGCAGCACGGCACGCGCCGTCTACCTTGACATGAAAACCCCCAACCTCGGCGGCCTCTATGAGAACGTGGTCGCACAGGAACTCGTTGCCCTCGGAGCAGATACGTGGTACTACCAAACGCGTGAGGTCGGTGAAGTCGACTTTGTAATCGAAGGTGCCCGCGGGCATGTTGTCCCAATCGAAGTCAAATCGGGCAAGAAAGTTCGAGCACATGCAGCCCTCGACCGTTTGATGAGTGTGGGCGAGTACAAAATTCCCGAGGCCGTTGTGCTGAGCCACGAAAACCTTTGCAAAGAGGGCAAGATCCTTTACGTTCCAATCTATATGACATTCTGTCTCGATGAGTTTATGGAAAAGGACGACCCCAACAACGATTTCTCGTTTGCACCCATATCTCTCTAGGTCATCTGAGTCCGCAAGCCAGCCCCCACGCCCAAAGTACTGCGCCTTTCGCGCCAAAGGCGCGAAACAGCAAGGGGATAGAAGGCAGCGACAACCAACTCCCCCACTATGCCCAAAGTGCTGCGATGTTTCGCGCAAAGCGCGAAACAGCACTGGGGCAGCAGAAGGCCACAATCAGCTAGCCCTCCATGCCCAAAGTGGCGCGTGGTTTCGCGGCCACGCCGCGAAACAGCGACCGGGACAAGGCACCCCCACAGCCACGTCCTTCATTCAGCCCCACAATCCGAGGACGTAGTCGTAGCAGGATCTGAGGGCTAACCTTCGCGGACACTCCGCAGGACGAAAGAACCCCCGCCGCACGTAGTGCGCAGCGGGGGTTCTTTCATGTCCGAGGACGTCCGCGAAGGTTAGCCCTCAGATCCTGCGGTGGGAGACCTAGGCCTCGTTGTACACCGTCTTGAGCTTCAACAGGTGAGCGTAGCGGTCCATAGCGGCCTGCTCGTTCTCCTTGAAGAGCTCCTCGGCGCGCTCGGGGAAGGAACGCGTCAGCGAAGCGTAACGGGCCTCGTTCATCAGGAACTCCTGATAACCGCCCGCGGGCTCCTTGGAATCGAGTGAGAACTTCTTGCCGGCAGCAGCCTCGGGGTTGAAGCGGAAGAGGTTCCAGTAACCGCACTCGACAGCCTTCTTCATCTCGGCCTGGCAGTTCTGCATGCCGCCCTTCTTGATGGAGTGCATCTCGCAGGGGCTGTAGCCGATGATGAGGGACGGGCCGTCGTAGGCCTCGGCCTCGTGGATGGCCTTGAGGGTCTGAGCCGGGTTGGCGCCCATGGCAACCTGTGCCACGTAGACGTAGCCGTAGCTCATGGCAATCTCGGCCAGAGACTTCTTCTTGGTCACCTTACCGGCGGCGGCGAACTGAGCGACCTGGCCCAAGTTCGAGGCCTTGGAGGCCTGACCACCGGTGTTGGAGTAAACCTCGGTGTCGAAGACGAAGACGTTGACGTTGTGGCCGGAAGCCAGGACGTGGTCCAGGCCACCGAAGCCGATGTCGTAGGCCCAGCCGTCGCCGCCGAAGATCCAGAAGGACTTCTTGGTGAGGTAAGCCTTGTCGGCGAGGATCGCCTTGGAAGCGTCGCAGCCGCACTTCTCGAGCTCGGCAACGTAGGCAGCGGCAGCGGTCTTGGAGGCCTCGGCGTCGTTGACGGAGTCGATCCAAGCCTGGCCGGCGGCCTTGAGCTCATCGGACGGACCATCGGCAGCGATGATGTCCTGGGTAGCGGCGATCAGCTTGTGCTGAACGGCCTCATAGCCAACGGCCATGCCCAGGCCGTGCTCGGCATTGTCCTCGAACAGGGAGTTGTTCCACGCCGGGCCGTGACCGTCCTTGTCCTTGCAGTAAGGAGCGGTGGCAGCGGGGTTGCCCCAAATGGAGGAGCAGCCGGTGGCGTTGGAAATGAACATGCGGTCGCCGGCGACCTGGGTCACCAGACGTGCATAGGCGGTCTCGGCGCAGCCGGCGCAGGAGCCGGAGAACTCCAGGTAGGGCTGCTTAAACTGGCTGCCCTTGACGTTGGCCGCGATGAGCTCCTTCTTCTCGGAGACGTTCTCGACCATGTAGTCCCAAACGGGCTGCTGGTCCATCTCCTGCTCGGTGGGAACCATCTCGAGGGCGCCCTTGGGGCAAACCTTGACGCAGTTGGTGCAACCCATGCAGTCGAGCGGGGACACAGCCATGGTGAACTTCATGCCCTTGGCCTTGGGGCCCATGGCGTCGAGCGTGCGGGTAGCCTCGGGCGCGGCGGCAGCCTCGTCCTCGGTCATCGCAAACGGACGGATGGTGGCATGCGGGCACACGTAGGCGCACTGGTTGCACTGGATGCACTTGGTCTCGTCCCAGTGGGGAACGACCACGGCGACGCCGCGCTTCTCGTATGCGGAGGCGCCCAGCTCAAACTGGCCGTCGGCGCAATCGACAAAGGCGGAAACAGGCAGGCTGTCGCCGTCCATGCGATCGATGGGCTCGAGCAGGTTCTTGACCTGCTGGGCGATAGCGGACTTGGTCTCCTCGGAGAGCTCGACGGGAGCGGCATCCTCGGCGGTAGCCCAGTCGGCCGGAACCTCGAACTTACGGAAGGCGGTAGCGCCGGCATCGATGGCCTTGTGGTTGGCGTCGACGATAGCCTGGCCCTTCTTCATGTAGGACTTGGTAGCCGCGTCCTTCATGTACTGCAGGGCGTCCTCGGCGGGCAGGACCTTGGCCAGCGCGAAGAAGGCGGACTGGAGCACCGTGTTGGTGCGCTTGCCCATGCCGACCTTAGCGGCCAGGTCGATAGCGTCGATCAGGTAGACGTTGACGTTGTTGTTCGCGATGTAGCGCTTGGCCACAGCGGGCATGTGCTCGGCGAACTCCTCGTCGCTCCACTGGCAGTTGACCAGGAAGGTGCCGCCCGGCTTGACGTCGCGGACCATCTTGAAGCCCTTAACGATGTAGCTGGGGTTGTGGCAAGCGACAAAGTCGGCCTTGGTCACGTAGTACGGCGAGCGGATCGGGGAATCACCAAAGCGCAGGTGCGAGACAGTGACGCCGCCGGTCTTCTTGGAGTCGTACTGGAAGTAGGCCTGGACGTACTTGTCGGTGTGGTCGCCGATGATCTTGATCGAGTTCTTGTTGGCGCCGACGGTACCGTCGCCACCCAGACCCCAGAACTTGCACTCGATGGTGCCGGGGGCTGCGGTGTTGGGCGCATCCTCGGCCTCGGGCAGGCTCAGGTTGGTCACGTCATCGACAATGCCGATGGTGAACTCGCGCTTGGGCTCGTCCTTCTTGAGCTCCTCGAAGACAGCGAACGCGGACGCGGGAGGCGTGTCCTTGCTGCCCAGGCCATAACGGCCGCCGACGACCTTGATGCCCGTCTTGCCGGCCTCGTAGAGAGCGGAGACGACGTCCTGGTAGAGCGGCTCGCCGATGGAACCCGGCTCCTTGGTACGGTCCATGACGGCGATCTTTTTGACGGTCTCGGGGAGAACGTCGACGAAGTGCTTGATGGAGAACGGACGGAACAGACGAACCTTGACCAGGCCGACCTTCTCACCGTGAGCGTTGAGGTAGTCGATGACTTCCTCGAGCACGTCGCAGAAGGAGCCCATGCACACGACGACGCGATCGGCATCGGGAGCGCCGTAGTAGTTGAACAGGCCGTAATCGGTGCCGAGCTTCTCGTTGATCTTCTTCATGTAGCCCTCGACGACGGCGGGAAGCTCGTCGTAGACCTTGTTGCAGGCCTCACGGTTCTGGAAGAAGATATCGCCGTTCTCGTGGCTGCCGCGGGTGTGCGGGTGCTCAGGGTTGAGCGCGTGGTCGCGGAAAGCCTGGACGGCGTCCATGTCGCACATCTCGGCAAGATCCTTGTAGTCCCACATGGCGACCTTCTGGATCTCGTGGCTGGTGCGGAAGCCGTCGAAGAAGTTAAGGAACGGGGTCTTGCCCTCGATGGCGGCAAGGTGAGCCACCGGCGAGAGGTCCATGACCTCCTGGACGTTGCCCTCGGCGAGCATGGCGAAACCGGTCTGACGACAGGCCATGACGTCGGAGTGATCGCCAAAAATGTTCAGGGCGTGGGAAGCGACGCAACGCGCGGAGACGTGGAAGACGCCCGGGAGCTGCTCGCCCGCGATCTTGTACATGTTCGGGATCATCAGGAGCAGACCCTGAGAAGCCGTGTAGGTGGTGGTCAGAGCACCGGCACCCAGCGAACCGTGAACGGTACCGGCTGCACCTGCCTCGGACTCCATCTCGACGACCTTGACCGGGGTGCCGAAGATGTTCTTGCGACCCTGGGCCGCCCACTGGTCAACATGGTCGGCCATCGGGCTGGACGGCGTAATGGGATAGATTCCCGCTACCTCGGTGTACGCATACGAAACATATGCGGCCGCCTCGTTGCCGTCCATAGACTTAAACTTACGCGCCATATACCCCTCTCCTCTCATATAGGTATACAGGCCCCGGCGATCGCCGGGATGTTGGCGTGATGGGATTTTCGCTGTTGCTTCCAATCATCTGGCAGGCGGACTTGGCAGCAGGTACATGGCGTGGAGAGAAGGCATGCCGAGGCGAGGGGCAACTGATGCGCCCCACAGACCCGACCGCCCGTCTTGCACATGACCGAGCGCCGCAAAGGCCGCATGCCGGATGCTCCCGGGCACGCCCCGGCGATGGGAAGCGCCCGCAACGGAAATCCGCATGCGGGCTTATTGTACCCCGCCGTCAAGTGTAATTTCGGCAAATATAGGCGGGCGGTAAAGGTTTACCTTGGGTGACCATCAAGGGCAAAATTGATCCTTCCGTCACCGAGGGACCAAATGGCAGCTGCGGTGAAATAGGAACTGTTTGCCGGCCGTAGCCTTAAACAGCCCCTATTTCACCGCAACTTATTTAGGAGATGAGTCAGAGGGCGCCGAGGAGGATGGCGTAGGTTGTGGATTCTCCGAGCTTGAGCTCGTCACCGGGGTTGAGCTGGGCGGAGCGGCCGGGCTCGACCTGGGTGCAGACGTTCGTCGCGTCGTTTACCACCACGGTTCCGTTGGTGGACGACAGGTCCTCAACGTACCAGACATTTTGGTCATCGCACCACACGTGGGCATGGCGAGCCGAAACGTCATCGCCCACATCGGTGATGCCGCCCTCCCCCGTTGCCAGCGCGCCGATCTCGACGCCTTCCTCACTCGGCTGAATCCAGCGCGGGACGCTCACCGCGTAGCCGTTTTGCACGCGCAGCAGTCCCAGCGGATGCGCCGGCGCGACCTCGTGCTCGCCCGACTTGGAACCAAGGCGGGCGTGAGAGCAAACGGCATAGGGAACGAATCTTGCGGATGTACTCCTCGACGTCAGGCAGGTAAGCCCCACGAAGTCACCGGGGAGGCCCAAGCGGCCCGGCACCACTTCCAGATTCTGACCAGGGCGAGTCGTTCGCCGGTGGCTGAAGGCTCGCTCCCACCCAAAAGGGGAGATTCGCGTTGTTCCCCAATCGCTCTCGCATCTTTCATTTTGCTCGAGGTGGGCTATAAAAACTTTCCTGGTGAAAGGCGGCGATTGGTTTCCTTTCTTTCTAGAGGAGCGCGCCTGTAATCTGTTTTCATCCTAAATCAAGTTAAGATCGGACCTTCCAGAGGCAAGTCGACTCAAACTGCAAGGCTCCATGTTGGAATAAAGAGCGCTGTCGAAGTGCCAACAACACAAAGCTTGCCAGTCTCAAATAGAACCTTTTGGGAGTCCGATTGGGCCGCACACCGAATCCCCGCTGGTGGTTTTTTATAGCTGCGCAACAATAAACAAGGTTAGTGCCAGTCCAGCATGAAATTGAGGAACGTATGCATTTTTTTCTCAGTAAGTGATCGTCGTTACTGCTTCGATGAGGTCACTCGCAATTGCTTTCAGGTTGACCAAGCATCAGAAGATGCGCTTCGCATATTTGAAGCATCGGGAAGAACGGTCAACTCGAAGTTGCTAACAAAGTCACTTGCTGCGAAAGGCTACGACCAAACGACCATAGCAGAACTTGAAGACGACATTGATGAGTATCAACGATTGTCTGAGCGGACTTTCTTAACAAAAGACACGCCTCGAAAACTTAGATCCATCGAACTCCACGTTTCACATGCATGCAACCTTGGTTGTAGTTACTGTTTTGCCGGTAAAGGAGATTATGGAACGTCTCCTCTGCTGATGACAGACGAGATAGCCTTCAAGGCGGTCGACTACCTCGTCGCAAGTTCATCGGAAAACGAAACGCTTGCGATCGTCTTTTTTGGTGGGGAACCCATGATTAACGAGCCGCTGATATGGAAAACGGTCGACTATTCAAAAAGAATATACCCCAATAGAAACTTTACCTATTCTATTACGACCAACGGAACGCTTTTGAATGACACTGCTGTGAATTCTTTCAAGGAGCACGGGTTTTCTGTTCTGATTAGTCTCGATGGTACAGGATGCAAGCACGATGCATCGCGCCCGTACAAGACGGGAGGCGGCTCTTTCTCCGATATCGACAAAAACGTTCGTCGTTTTTCCGAGTCGTTCCCCTTCGGCGCAAGAGCGACCTTAACAAATAATAACTGTAACCTTGTTGAAGACTATCTTCAGTTTAAAGAGATGGGCTTCAGAAGGATTTACTTCTCGCCCGTGAGCTCATTCGATGAGAATATCAAACTCGACGAACACTCATTAAACAAAATCAGGGCGGGCCTAATAGATTTGGCGGATCAATATCTCAAACAGATTGATCAAGGGGAAAAGCCCTTGTTTAGAACATTGAAAACTGCAGTTGATTTGATTATGAGCAACAGGATCGCCTTTGTCGGATGCGGGGCTGGCAGGCGTTTTATTTCCGTGACTCCCGAAGGGGACGTATACCCCTGTCACAGGTTTGTCGGGATGATGCGATTCAAAATGGGCAACATCGTCACCGGAATTGACGAAACTAGGTATATTGAAAACTGGAGTCAGGGTGTCGAAAAAAGAATTGACTGTACGGACTGTTGGGCTCGGTCTTTCTGTGGTGGGGGCTGTAGCTGGGAGGCTGCAGACGAGCACGGCTACTTGCCCAAGAGTCTACACCCTGCATCATGTGAATATAGAAAGATGTGCTACGAGATGGCTTTTGACCTTATTTCCCGCCACTCATCTTCGCAGGAGAAAAATCAACGAGAAGCTACTGTATCGGAATAAGCGGTTCAGCGCATTGCTGTCACCATTGTGGAGGTGTTCGTTCTTCTGATTACCGTCTGCGAAGCTTATTGCTACGTTCGCCGAAACCATTCTAGAAATATGGTGAACTAGACATCTTGGTTTGTTATACACAATATTGAGGTTTTTCTGCACTCAAAGGGAGGTAGTCGTGAAGCATATTCATCCGATTACTCCAGGAAGTGGCGACGAGGCAGGCGTGAAGCCGATGTCTTTTGACTGCCTCTTGGGCATTACTGACATCTGTACTGTTTATGATAAAGCAGATGGCTGTGGTGCATACGATTACTGCGACTATGACATGGATGGCGGCAGCATCTGCGTTGTAGATCACTGTGGCATTGATCAAACGTAGTCTCTAATTGGATTAAGGTGAGGAGCTGTTATGAAGCATATCCATCCTGTTGGTTCAAATGAACATCCTCCCGTTGAGCCTTGTTGTCTTGGAGTTGATATATGCAATTTTTACGACATCGCCGAGTGCCCTGTTGCGGATTGGTGCTATGTCGATAAAGAATCAAGCTGTGTTTTGCCAGCAGATTGGTGCGATCCAGTTGACGAGTAGTTTTGTGGCTAGGAACTATTTGGTCCAATTCAGAATAAGATGGGAACAAATACCAAAATCTCGTGTCTGGGAGGAGTTATGCCATTATTGCAAGGTCTCGTTGGATTAGCCTTTATACTTGCGTTATATCTGGCACCTTTTTTAATTCTATTCTTCATTATCCGACTCTTTCTTCGGAGAAAATAGGAGTGTCACGCAAACATTAGCGTAGCTTTCTTCCAATATGAGCCGAGCATTGGCAAGTGGAATAAGAAGCCCGACCGTTCGCCACATGAAAGTGATCGGACGGGCTTCTCTATTTAACCCGGGCCGCCACCCATAGCGGCTTTCCAAGCGTATTCTCAGTGCAAAGCAATCGTCAGTTTAATCCTATGCGCTGATACCGCATTTCATTTGTTCGGCTCGAATTCTACGGCCTGGCAACCCTCGCACTCTCCGGCAAATGGATTGAACGCGAAGGCAGAGATGATGTGTGCGTGGACATCGAGGCTGCTGTAGGCAACATACTGGGACATGGACCCCCGCTGCGCGTGGTATGCGGCCCGGCATATTCATTGCCGTCCAACCCCGTGTAGTTGCAGCAAAGGGTGGAACCTCAATGCTCAGCTCATGTTGTCCGTGGGACACGAGAATCGTAAGTACACTTTGGTGCGATTCTCACGCTGATACTGAGCCACCTGGAATAAGATACGTCGCGACAACACTTCGCTTCACCTCTGTCTCGACAAGATGACGTAGACTAAAGTTTCCTTTAGTAAGAGAACGAGAACTATATCTGAAAGCGTTGCGATGGCGTGAAGGCACCGAGTCCGAACCGCCTGAATGCTACGTGCATCTGCATCGCCTTTTTGTTATCTCTGCCAGTTGGGTAGCACTACACTTGTCATCATTTACCCTGGTACATGCTGCCTAAATCCACTACCCCTTCTACCGCGCCGACCATCTCGTCATCGTGAGAGACAACGATGATCAGCTGGCTTTGCTTGTTGCGCTTAACATAGGCCGCAAGCTCGGCGCGGCTTACAGCGTCTAACCCAGTCGTGGGCTCGTCGAGTACCAAAACTGACGACTTGCGTGAAATCGCCGACCATAAGTACACTCGGCGCAGCTCACCGCCCGAAAGCGCGGAGCAACGTTTCCCGAGCAACTCCTTCACGCTGTTTTCCAGCGAAAGTAGGCCATCTACACCCCGGTGATAGGAAGAAAAGGGCGTGTCGAAATACTCTAACAGCTCTTTCACCGTTTCGTCCGGCGCGAAGCACGACTGTGGGCAGCACGATATCTCTCTCGCACGTATGTAATCCAAGTCGCATTCTTCGATTGGCACGCCGTTGTATTTTACTTTGCCTTTCGATGAGTATAGCCCGAGCATCAAGTAAAGAAGTGACGTCTTGCCTCTTCCGTTTTCCCCAACTATGCAATATGTACCAGGACCGGAAAACTTGAAAGAAAACCCGCCGAGGACCTCTCGGACAGATCCGTCTGGAAGGGCAACCGAGAATTCCAAATCAGATACCGAAATGTCATTTATTTCATCGAGTTTAGCTAAATCGGTCCGATTCCACCCCGATCTCTCCTTTTCTCTCGTCGCGATAGCCGTCCTATCCCATGATGCTTTGGCATCTTGATAGGATTAGAACAATGACATCATACTTTTCAAAGTCTTAAAGAGAACCGCGAAGTATGTAGCGATGATAGTGTACTCGCCTATTGACATAGTTCCGTTAATGATTCGTACTCCGGAAACAACAAGTATCACCGCTTGAAACAACGCTGCGAAAAGACCATCGAGCGATGTCAGAGAATATGATAGCTTTCCGGAGCGCAAAACTTTGGGAAAATAGCTCTTAAACCCAGCGTCGAGCGCTTGTTCGCTCTTGCCGTACGAAGATGTCAGTTGAATGTTGAGAATCTGATTAAGCTGCGATGCAATTGCGGCGTAAAAGGCGCTGTCCGCCTCTTTCTTCTCATACGTGACCCTATACAAAAGTTTCCTCAACCCAGTAATTACACAGAAATACACGATGAGGAGAATGATGGAAAACACCGCGAGAGTTGAATCAATTGACCATATGATAAGCAATACGATGGGAATGGCTACAATGGACAGCGGCGCACTGATAAAATTCGCCAAAACGAAGGATGAGACCACGCTGGAGTCGGAAATAATCCGTTGCGTTGTATAGGCTGGATCGATGGTCCGACTCACCAAGTAATCGTCTCTTTCAAAACGCAAGACGGCCTCCCTGAGAAGATCAAAGGAAAGTCTCGTGGTTATGCGAATGGAAAGTGTTCCTGCAAAATAAGTAAAGAGGGTGGAGAAAACTCCTATTGACGCAACCAGGAGCGCGAAGAGTACGGCGTCTCTTTCGCTGCGGTTACCGAGAAGAAAATCTAAGAATTTCCCGTTCACGTATGGCATGGCATAGGAGAGAGCGGTTCCAATCACCGTGATAGCAATGAAGACGAAAGCCCCTTTTGCTCTGATGAACCTCGAGAGAACGCATCGAATCAAGGAAGGCCCCAATCTACCCGCCACAAAACATCAATCACTGATACCTTACACCTCAACACAACAGGAGCGAAGATTTGCCAATGAGACTGCTTTAAGATTGCCTTGGGCCAATACGATCTCAAGCTCTTCCTACAAGAGAGTCGGAATCGGACATCTCCTCCGACGAACCTGGCAATCGGGCGGTTGAAATATCTTTTTCAACCGCCCGATTGCCACAATAGATTTGAGCATCCGCCCACAAACGTCCGCGTTTTATACCCATCAAATCCTTTGCCTTTTGTCGTCTAGACTAGAAAAATCGCTCGAAATAACGCAACCGGCCTGCTCGCTTGAAGAAACCTAAGCCCGTAACGTAGATGTGCAAACTTCCGAAACGCCTTGCGCGGCATAGTGCGTATAAACTTCGTCAACCGCCTCAGAAATATCTGAGTATCGCGCCGGGTCAAAAGCATACGATGTCGCAGCTATACCCTGCACCCATTCGGAACGCGGATTAATTGAATAGCCACACAGCATCATCATACATGCATCTAGACCTGATTTCCCAAGTATCCGACGTATTGATGAGAGCATCGCGGGTCGCCCCTGCACCATCGTCGTCACCCCTATTAGCAGTATTTACCGTTTTTCTCTAAATGCGTATCGCCACCCTTAAGAATACGAAGTGTTTTATCCAGACCCGATTGTCCTCCATCTCAAACGAAGGGATAAGGAATCTCATCCGGAATCGGCAGTAACGGAGGATTCACAACGACAAGCGAAAAACATGAGTCATCTCTCAGAGGGGAGTAAAGGCTCCCCTCAAGCACCCTAGTTTCGTCATCCAAAGAGTTGATGGCAGTGTTTTTCTTACAAAGGTCGACAACAAAAGGGTTGATTTCTACAGATGTTACATCCATGCCACAGTTGGTAAGTATCAGGCCCTGTATTCTGGGGCCAGAACACAAATCGAGAGCCTTCCGTGCGCTCTGCGGTGTAAGGCGCCAATCTCAGCAAATCTGTCCCACAATACTGCGCTGAAGAACAAGACGGAACCCCTGAGCCAAACTCCCCTATACCTTATTAAGGCTAAGACAGGCAAGTTCACGCACCCGGCATATTCCAGAATAACATCCTATTGTTTTAGATGCTCTACAAGCATGAACAGCCGCGAATCGGAAAGATCTTCTAGTTTCGCCCCGACTGACCGCCAAGGGCCAAAATGGCCTCTCCATCCCCAGGCGACCGGCTCTGGCGCGCCGAGGAGTGTCCCCAAGTGCCGGCAGAAAAGGAACGTCCTTAACTGCCGGCTAGAGGGCACCGAAGAGGATGGCATAGGTAGTGGATTCGCCGAGCTTGAGCTCGTCGCCGGGATTGAGCTGGGCGGAACGGCCGGGCTCGACCTGAATGCAAACGCGCGTGGCCCCGTTTACCACCACGGTTCCGTTGGTGGACGACAAGTCCTCGACGTGCCAGATATTTTGAGCATCGCACCAGATATGGGCATGGCGGGCCGAGACATCGTCGCCGACGTCGGTAATATCGCCCTCACCAGTGGCCAGCGCGCCAATCTCAACACCCTGCTCACTCGGCTGAATCCAGCGCGGGGCGCTCACGACAAAACTGTTTTGCACGCGCAGCAAGCCCAAAGGGTGCGCCGGGGCGGGTTCGCGTTCGCCCGCAGTCAGCGACATGCCAAGCGAACGCGGCGTGGATGTGCCTCCGCCACAGGTCGCGTGTGCGTAGTCGATGGCATAGTTCACCGAGGACCGCACATCCGCCGAACAACCGACGGCGACAAACAGCACCAGCACGGCCTCGGCGCGCTCGGCGGGCATGAGTTCCGCCGCCTGGGACAGGCGATCGAGCGCGTTGCGATAGAGATTCGTGTCCTGGTGGCACTCTTCGAGCGCGCGTACCATCGGTTCACCTGCAGGACCGCACACCATATTGATCACAGCCGTGGAGTCCATGGGATTGCGCTGGCGCAGGGCCAGTTGCGACATAATACGCGCAGCCGAGGTACCGTATTCGGCAAAGTAGCGCTGCTGAAGCGTGCCGACCGGCGCGCGAACGATAAAGCGGGAAACCCAAGAGCGATCGGCGGCTCGGCTCTGCGGGCTGCGGCCGTCGGCGAGCGGACGGGACGAAAGCACCAAGCCGCACAGCTCGATATGGCTCAGATGCGCTGCGCGCTTAAAGATGTCAAACATGGCCCCGCATGGGGTGAGCTCAACTTGAGATGCCATGACCTAGGCCTCCTTGGTCGTAGAAATAGAATCGGACGATACTTCGACAGGTCCGCCAAAAGTACGGACAGCTGCGGCTCCACCGGCAAGCGGAGTCGCCATCTGGGCTTTTGTGCGTCGCGGTGCCGAAACGGGAAGTTCAAAGGCAAAGCCCATCGCAAGCAAAAACCACGTAAGCGTATAGGCTGCGATCAGAGCGGCAACAAGGCCGCCCATCACGGCGCGTTGGGAAAATACGCTACATGCAGACACAGCCAGTACCGGAACCTCGCAGGCAGAAAGCGCAAGCACACCCCGCAGGAAGCCCGAGCGCCGATCGCGCGCAAGTGCCCCCGCGGCAACGCCGGCTATGCCTGGCAGCGCCAACGCCAGTGCGGCAATAATGCCCGGTAGCGACCCAGACCACACGAGCGATCCCAAAGTCGCCGTCACGCGAGCGCCCGATGCCAGCAGCGCGGCCGAAACCACGACCACAGTCCAAACCACGCCGCAGGCGACCGTCGCGCCGACCATCAGCGCGCGACGAACCGCGCGGCCGGACGCATCCATGGGGCACGGCGTGAGCGGCTCGCCACGGAGCGAACGACCAACATTTTGCGCATAGTGGTCACAAAACGCCGAGAGTGCCGCCTCGACCGCCGCCGGCTCGGGACGATCTTTTTGAGAGCTGGACAGACAGGCCATCACCACGTCGAACAGCTGGGCATCGACAAACGCCAGCGCATCGCGTAGCTCCTCGGAATCCGGCTCAAGCCCCAGCTGCTGGGCCTGCTCGGCCGCGGCGAGCGCCACATCGGGCTCACGACGAAGCAGCTGAGTCAAATCGCAACCGGGCGCATGGGCACCAATGGGATAGTCGGGCAGCGTGTCCATCTTGAGACGGTAGGGGCTGGCGATGTCGCGCGTCTTTTTGCGCGAACCCGAGGTGCCCGAAGTGCTCGGCGCGGCTTCGTATGGCGCGGCGCCGGCAATGAGCTCGTAAACCGTGCTTGCTGCGGCATAGACGTCGATCGCCGGCGACATACGCAAAGCGCGCAGGTCGGGAATATCGTCGGTGAGCATCTCGGGCGGGGCATAGGCAACCGTCGCGCGACGCAGCGTGGCATAGCGCTCCGTAAACGACGCCTTGCCGCCGGTACCGGCCACGGCCGACGCAGGCTCAAGCGCCAGCGACGAGCCAAAGTCGATCAGGCACAGGTCAAAGGTGCCCTCGGCAAGCTGCCGGTCAAGCGGTAGACGCGCCGTACGCACCATAATATTAGCGGGCGAGATATCGCGATGGACAAAGCCCTCGCCCACCAGGCTCATACGGCAGAGCAGATCGAACAGGTCGCGACCCAGACGCGCCGCCACAAGCGGCGATAGGCGGCCGGCATCGTCCACGGCAAAGCGCGAGCGCAAGCGGGCGAGCGTCTCGCCCTCGACCCATTCCATGACAATTGCAGGCACACCGTCGACCTCGCCCCAGCCATAGAGGCGGGGAAAGCCCTTAAGGCCCGAAAGGGCGCGATGGCATTCGTATTCCTCGCGAAACGCCGCTTTGAACTTGGCGACCAGCGCCTCATGGGCGGCGGCATCGTCAAACTCATCGCACGTTGGCAAGATGAGCTGCTTGAGTGCCACGGCCTCGCCTTGGGCGTTGACGGCACGCGTCACGCGGCCGATACCGCCACGGCGCATGGTGGCATCGTCGGCAAACAGTATCGTAAAACGACGCAGATAGGCAGGCAGTTCGTCCTGACCGAGCGCAATGGCCGGCTCAAACCCGTCGACACGCGCCAGGCGCAGGCCGACCATGGGATCGCGACCGAGCGATTGTGGTGTGGTGGATGCAAGATCGGTCATCATAGGGCAAGCGCCGCCACGTTATTGTTGAAGTTACCGAGCGCGACGTCATCATCGCCGTAATGGCCGACCCATTGACATAGGTTGGTGTAACAGCCCCACAGATTGGCATACTGCTGATACCACTTTGACCGGGGCGAGAATGTCTGACGACCGAACTCGGCTCGAATGACAAACATCTCCCCGACCAGGCTGTCGCACGGCCTGGGATCTCCCGTAGAGTTATAGGTCGAAACCACGTCATTGGCACGAGAAACATAGCCGTCGAGCATGTTGTACTTGGTTACAAGCCAACTGTGAATGCTCTCTTCCTCAGCAGCGGAAAGGCCACCGGAGTTTGCATCGTTGTCAGCGTTGCCGCCCGTC
This sequence comes from Collinsella sp. AM15-2, assembly GCF_003471985.1. NCBI lineage: Bacteria > Bacillati > Actinomycetota > Coriobacteriia > Coriobacteriales > Coriobacteriaceae > Collinsella > Collinsella sp. AM15-2. The sequence continues at coordinate 18,216 of NZ_QRKO01000020.1, forward strand.
GAGCCGCCGTTTCCAGACCCTCCGGCAGAGGAACCCGACCCAGAGCCGCCGCCCGAACTCGACGAATCCGAGCCGGAGCCAGAAGTATCCGAGCTACCGGGCTTTCCGGACTGCTGGGCGTCCTGCTCCTTCTGCCGCTCGACCTTATTCACCGTTGCCGCCACGCTATTGTTGGACAACCGATCGATGATCTTGGTGTTGGTGAGCACGATGGTTTTGCCATTGGCAAGCGTGACTTCGTTGTCCGGGGCCTCGGCGCCGTCCGCGTCGTCGGCGCCAAACACAATATGCGCGACCACACTTGCCCAAGCATATCCAGTCGTGGTGCCCAGATCACTTTTGACCTCATGCCCCACGCGCGGTTCGCGTGCGGCATGTGCCTGCATCATGGACGGCACGGTCATGCCATAGGCAGAAACGCCAGCTATGACCAGCACCAGCGAGCAAGACAGCAGTGCGTACGCCCGCGGCGCCAAGCCCAGTCGGCGTCGCATGCGCACCGCGGCGCCGCGCTTTGTCTGAGTGCCACCGGGCCGCATGCGTTCTCCTCCAACAAAAACACGCCGCTCGGGAGCGGCGCATTCATTCGAATCCATATTTGAGTGTATCAGCGAACCCAAAAGGTTGCGCAACGAATGAGCAAATTAAGGATGCGAGTGGAAGCATCCATGCGATAAGCGGATACAAAGTATCTTTGTTGCACAACAAACTTATAGTCGCACGGGGAATTATGACTGCCCCGTGCGTCGCCAGGAAAACATACGGCAGGAGCAGGCTCGCCACCTAAATCGTGCGACGGGCCTCAATGGCGCGCCCAAGCGTAAGCTCGTCGGCATACTCCAGGTCGCCGCCCACGGGCAGGCCGCTCGCCAGACGCGACACCTCAACGCCCAGCGGCTTGATAGTGCGGGCCAGGTAGCTCGCCGTGGTCTCGCCCTCAATATTGGGGTTGGTGGCGATGATGACCTCATGGATATCCTCGTGGCCCAAACGCGCCAGCAGCTCGCGGATGTGCAGCTGCTCGGGACCAATCTTGTCCATGGGGCTGATCACGCCGCCCAGCACATGGTACAGGCCATGGTAGCTGCCCGTGCGCTCGATTGCCTGGACGTCGCGCGGCTCGCCCACCACGCAAATACGAGTAGTGTCGCGCATCGAATCTTGGCAGATGGAGCACTCGTCGGCCGTGGCGTAGTTAAAGCAACGGCTGCAAAAGTGGACCTCCTGCTTAACCTCCAGGATGGCCTCGGCCAGGCGGCGGGCCTCCTCGGCATCGGCCTCGAGCAGGTAATAGGCGATGCGCTGGGCCGACTTGGGACCAATGCCCGGCAGACGGCCCAGCTCATCGAGCAATTTTTGCAGACTATGGTTGGCACTCATATATATGCGTGTCTTAGAACGGCATGCCCGGGATGTTGAGGCCGCCGGTGATGGCGCCCATCTGCTTGTTGGCGAGCTCGTTGACACCGCGGACGGCCTCGTTGACGGCAGCCATGATCATGTCCTGCAGCATATCGACGTCCTCGGGATCGAGGGCATCGGGGTCGATGGTGAGGTTGACGAGCTCCATCTCGCCGTTAACGGTCACCTTGACCATGCCGCCGCCGGCAGAGGCGTCGACGGTCTGGGACTTAAGGTTTTCCTGCGCGGCGGCAAGCTGCTCCTGCATCTTGCGAGCCTGCTTCATCATTTGCTGCATGTTCATACCGGCCATGATGGCTCCTTTACGTGCGGCCGCGCGACAAGCTGCAAGGGCAGCCGGAGCGCGACGGGACTTTCAAACTCAAAAATCGTACCACGGCGCGGGGCAAGCAAGCGGGGCGGACACGCTACCTCAGTCGATATACATGTCCTTGAGCGTGACGCACGCCCAAGATTATGCAAGGTCGAATTATGCAAGGTTGCATAATTATCTCAAGCTACATCTAGCAGAGCTGGAACCAGGCAGTTTATGCGTAGGGCTACAAGGCTACATGGCAAAATGCCGAGCCGCTGCTCGAGGCGGCACGCATGGCGGCTGGGTATAATTTGATTGTCATAGATGACGATTTGGAGGTGCCCTCGTGAATGTCCCAGCCGTACTCCAAAACATCCGCTCAAAACACCCCGTTGCATATGTGGTTCTCTATCTCTTTGTCGTCTGGGTATTACTGGTTATCATCACCCATGCCATAGCTTTTGGAGCAGAACTGCTGATAGCCAGCTCGGACCAGCCCGTCGTCAAATGGGAGACGACCGATGAATGCACCGACGGAACCCGAACCATTTACTACAACAGCCCGTCCCTCTACCAAGAGTTCAAGGTCAAGATAAAGGACTCCAAGATTGTCGATGCCGAACTGGGCTCTTTATTTACAATCGGAGCAACCGTCAACGCCGAGCAAGTCGAGTACACGGACAGCCATGCGACGTATCGTATCGACCTCAGCATCCTAGGCCGACCGTCACGCGCCTGTCTGCTCGAATGCGATATACGCGGCACCACGTTGCACATGTCCGAAATACAGATGCGCCCGGGCAAGGGGTTCTCTTCTTGAGCAGTATACCCGCCTGCGCAGCTACTCCACCGGCTTGAAGATGGTGGACTGGCCGAAGACGCTGCGGATGAGGGCTTTGGCCTCGTCCTCGGTCTGCGGGATGCTCGGGGCTGCACCCTGATGGCCGAAGGGGCCGCCCGCACCGGAGTTGGACTCCCAGGGAGCTGCAGGAGCGTCCTCCTCTTTGGGGGCAGTTGCAGCGGACTTGGGCGCGGACGCCGCACCCGGCACGTCGAACGGAGGCAGATCGTCCCCACCAGCATCGGCAACAAAACCGCCAACCATGGCATCGTCGTAGGGAACCTGCTCGGATTCCCATGGCGCAGACGGCGCGGCGGGCTGAGCCTTGGGAGCGGACGCGCGCTCGGGCGCTCGGGGCGCGGGCTCGGTCGGGAGCTTGCCCGTGGCAGGAGCGCCGGCGGGGTTGTCGGAGCGCAGCCAGGGGGCTTTGCCCAGGTCAGACGACTTGGGCGCGGGCGAGGCAGGCTTGGGCGCGGGTGTCGGAGCAGCCGGTTTGGCCATGACGGGCTTAGGCGCCGACGGGGTCGGCGCCGCTATCGGTGCTGCTTTTGGCTGCGTCGCGCTGGCGCTCGAGGATGCAGGGGCCGCCGAGGACACGGGTTGCGGGTCCGCAGATACCGCAGCCCGTGCAGATGGAGAATGCTCCTCATGTTGAGGAGCCGGCGTGCCACCCCCATCCAGGACATAGTCGACGGTACGACGACCGAAGACCGCACTGACTGTCGGCAGGACCACCGACTGCGTGTCGGCGCGTCCAAGCATCTTGATGGCAAAGGTCGAGCCCGCGGGGAACGAGACCGTGAGCCTGGAGCCGTCGTCAGCCGTGGCGCGGGCATTGAGCAAAAGCCCCGCGTAGGAAGCCTGACGCGCCTTGACACGCTCGACAACCTCGGCCCATTTGCGCTGCAGCTCTCCGGCATCCTCGACCGCGGGCGTCTCGGCAGTACCGGCGGCGGCAACCTGGGCGGCATTGTTGGACTGGGGCTTAGGTGCCGGAGCGGTGGCAGGCGCGGGAGCCGCAACGGGCTGAGGCGTCGGAGTCGGCGCAGGCTGAGGTGCAGGCGCTGCAGGCTTGGAAGCTGACACGGACGCAGAACGGGACGCAGGCTGGGCAGCCGGAACAGCAGCACCACGGTCCCAAGGCATACCGCCCTGGCGCGCGGACGTAGCAGCGGGGGCAGCGGATGCCGCCGGAGCGGCAGCACGAGCGCCCGAAATTAGCGTCGGCTGTTGGGCAGCAGCGGGTACGGATGCTGCAGGCGCGGCGGCCTGAGCAGCAGCCACGCTCGCCGGCACGGCGCCGTTGGCAACCATGGCCTCCAAGCGGGCCACGCGCTCGGCCAATGCCTCAATCGTTAAATCGGCCTCGGGACGTGCCAGGCGCGTGCAGGCGATCTCGAGCACCAGGCGCACGTCGCTCGCGCCCCTCATCTCCAGTGCGGCATCGTCGAGCACCGTCAGCACACGGGCCAGGCGGTCGGCAGGATGCTCGCCAAAGGCAGCGGCCTCGGCAGCAAGCGCCTCGGCCTGCTCGGAGCCGCCCTCAAACAGCTCGGCACGGGCACCGGCAACGCAGGCAACGTACACGTCACGCACATGCGCCACCAGGTCGCGCGTCAGCTCCAGCAGGTCGTTTCCTTCCTCGACCTGCGCACGGATCAGTCCATAGAGCTCGGCAACATCGCGATCGGCAATGGCGCGGGAAAACTCGCCCAGAATCTGGTCCGAAACCTCGCCTAAAAGCGAGCGGGCGTCGTCCGCATGCACAGAACCGTTGCCAAAGACGCTCAGCTGCTCCAGCGTGGACAACGCGTCGCGCATACCGCCCTTGGCATGGCGCGCCACGATAGCCAGCGCCTCATCGTCGTAATCGAAGCCCTCCTGCTCGCACACGTATGCCAGGCGACGCTCGATATCCTCGTTGCCGATGCGATGGAAATCGAAACGCTGGCAGCGCGAGAGGATGGTCTCCAGAATCTTTTGCGGGTCGGTGGTGCACAGCACAAAGATCACGTGTGCCGGCGGCTCCTCGAGCGTCTTGAGCAGCGCGTTGAACGCCGCCGTCGTGAGCATGTGGACCTCGTCGATGATATAGATCTTGTACTTGCCGCGCACCGGGGCAAAGTTGACGGAGTTGATGATTTCCTCGCGCACATTGTCCACGCCCGTGCGGGAGGCGGCATCGAGCTCGTAGACATCGGGGTGGTTACCCTCGGCAATGAGCTCGCACTCCTCGCAAGTACCGTCGGGCATGCAGCCGCTTGCACCCTCGGCGCGCGCCGCCTCGGCATTGCGGCACAGCAGCGCCTTGGCCAGAATGCGCGCCATGGTGGTCTTGCCCGTGCCGCGCGGTCCGCAGAACAGGTAGGCGTGGGACAGGCGCCCCTCGGTGATGGCGTGCTCGAGCGTCGAGACGATATGCTGCTGGCCCACCACGGAGTCAAAGGTGAGCGGGCGATACTTTCGGTACAACGATTCCATGGGTGCTCCCCCGGGTATACTGAGTCTTGTTGCCGCGGCGGCCATGCGGTCGCACGGCATACTGCATTCCATAATAACCCGTACGGCGAGCCCGCCGCGATAGGAGTCCAAAGAGCATGGCAGACGCAGAGAGCAACCTCGTTCCCTCCGAAGCAGCCGACCAGGTCGAGGTCGCGCTCGAGGAGCAGGCCGCAGCCGACGACGGCATCCTGTACCTCAACGAGTACCAATACGAAAACGACCTCGTCACCGACTTCGCCCGCCTGGTCGCCTCGCCCAGGCGTCGCGGCTCGCTGTATGTCGCCGCGGCAATTGCCGCGCTCATCGGCATCGGCATGCTGGTGGCCGGCGGCAACTGGATCAAGTTTGGCGTCGTCTTGATCGTATTCGGCGCCTTTTTGGCCTGGTGGAGCAAAAACCTGCACCACACCCTCGCCCGCGACTTTATCGATGCCGTCGAGGCAGACGAGTCCATGGGTGGCCGCTATCGCCGCGTCGCCGCCAACGAGGACGGCCTGATGGTTTGGGGCACGAGCGGCAAGTCGCAGTTCTTCCCGTTTGAAAAGCTCGACCACGTGCTCGACGGCGAGCGCATCTTTGTGGCCATGTTCGCCGACCAGGGCGTGACGATCCCTAAGGACACCTTTGTCCGCGGCGATGCCGAGCAGTTCGGTCCCTTCCTTAAGGCGCGCATCAACAAAAAACTCCGCATCGAGACCAAACGCAAGAAGATGAAGGCAGAAAAGGCCGCTGCCGAAGCAAAACAGGGCGACAAGCCCCAGGAGACCAAGGGCAAGCAGCGCAAGCAGAAGAAGAGCAAGAAGAAGCGGTAGGCCGGCCGACACCGAAGGCGCCTCGTCCCGCGCCCGATTCCGGGCCGGGGCGCCTGGAATCGGGCGCGCGTACCGCCAATGGACCCGTTTTGCCTTGCTCTCGAGCTATTTCACTTCAAACCTTAAGAGCCTCCGCTCCGGCAGATCGGTCATCTTCATCGTGTAAGTCCCGGGAAATGCTTTCTCAAAACGGACGGTCTCGTAACCTTCGAAATAGTCGTTGGTGTTCTGCATCATAAATGGGACGAGCAACTCGTTTTCTGCCCCAACCTCCACGGCAAACGCAGCAGAGCCGCCAAGGACCGGCATGGCTTGCGTTATCAGATCGGTATTGACTACAAAATCATAGTTTGGCGCAGACTCCGGAACCAGATGCCAAACATACGCTTTGATTCCACCGTCGATATTATCCCTATTTCTGACACGCATCTTTACGGCGATAACGCACGTGATGTCGGCATCCTTCAGTCTCGTTTTCGTATCCACGGTGCCATATTTTGAATAATCGTCATGTGCTCGTTTGAGATACTCGCGCGGCGTGAGCAACTCTGCCCCGTCTATGCAAAACGAATACCCATCAGTCACCACATCCTTCGACCCCAGAAACGCTCCATCCATCGAGAGCCATTCGCCCTCCGCGTAATATTTCTCAGGAATGACCGTCCGGTTCCCGTTAACGACGCTCACCCTCATGCCCGCAAGGCCGGCAGCAGCACAGCAAAAAAGCGCGAGCGCCGATCTTCTCGTCCACAGGGTCTTCTTCATCGCGCTCACGACCTTTCCCGAACTTTCACAACGGCACCGTCGCGCATGCAGTAAACCCGATCGGCCAGTTCCTCGAGCACCTCTCCGTCATGGCTGGACAGAAGGACCTCACGACCCGTTGATGCCGCCATCGCCACAACGCGCTTGAGCATTTCAACGCCCGCTTCGTCGAGGGCATTCGTTGGCTCATCGAGAACAAGCAGCTTCGGCTTCTCCATAATTGCCGCAGCTATCCCCAGACGCTGCTTCATCCCAAGCGAGTATGCTCGGAACTTCTTTTTTTCGTCTGCATCGAGCCCCACGAGCCGCAGGGCAGAGCGAATGTCCTCGGGGGTGGCAACGCCCTTGATCTGAGCGATGAGCTTCAGATTGTCGTAGCCAGACAGATATCCCAAAAAGGAAGGCGCCTCGATCAACATCCCCAGACTCGGCGGGAACGAGATGTCCGCCCCAAGCCTTTGGCCATCGATAGAGATTTCGCCTTCGGTAGGCTTGATCAACCCGCAAACCGCTCGCATGAGCATGGTCTTACCCGAACCGTTTATCCCCTGAAGCCCGACCACAGTCCCAGGGTCAACCTCGATGGACACGTTGCGCAGGACATCGTTTTTACCCATGCGCTTCGATACGCCCCTTACGATCACACTCATATCTTGTCCCCCTTTTCTATAAGGTCGGCCCTTCGAAACCACAGTCCACCCAACGATAGGCATAACGACATAAGCCCAATTGATGACAAGACACTCGAGCCCGCCGCGATTCCCTCTTTGACAATTCCACCCCAGCGCAACAGCATCAAGGCGTTACCCAATAGCGCCCAATGTCGTGCATATGCCGAGCAGATCAGGTAGCTCATTAAAACCACAAACGAGACTGACGACCCAAGCACAAACCCAACCGCTGCCTGCGCAAACGCAAGCGCCTCAAAAGCAAATAAGAGACCTATGAAAAACGGCAGCGCATCTGCCTCGGCAGCTTTGAGAAACCACGGCGCCAAATTAGCCAGTTGAAGCGACTCACCATGAATGACCGCGCTGAACGAGGAGCTCACCACCAAGCTCCAAATCACAACAGAGCAAACCACCACGAGCAGTGAAAATGCCGTTACTGCCGCCACCAAGATAAAACGCGAGACCCACCAAAGGGTTCTTGCCCGGCATCGAACAAGCGCTTGCAAACCAAACCCGTGCAACGATTCGGTCGGATAGTCGAGTGTTGTATAGAGAATAAGCAGAATGAGAAATAGCCATCCTAGCGGAGGCACAAACATGACCCCGGGCCTAGGCTCAAACGGAGCAGATCCGGCAAACACGAGCGCAAGATTATCCGCAAACCCCAAGGTATCCGTTCTAACCCCATACACAGAAGACAATCCGTAGGCGTACACCAAGTTCGCAACGGTCACTGCCGCAATTGCAATAAAAGTGATGATGTTCTTCTTCAAAACGGTCCTCAGGTCCGCGGCGACCAGCCTAAACAGCATCAGACCACCTCGCGTCTTTTCCACGCCCCAGAAAAAGCCAACGAAGCAAGGGTCAATAATATGATTTCCGCAAAACCGGCTCGAATGTCTGGCCAGTTATTCAGCGATTCCGACCTGATGCTGTTGAGGATATTGCAGTTAAACCCCACACAAGCCATTACGCCGAAGATCCAGCCATTTGCAAAATGCCACGCAACCATTAGCAGATACGGGACAATTATCGCTTTGATTCTGCTACGAAACAAAATTGAGAAGCCAGTTACAGCCATGGATAAAGTCCCGAGCGTGACAGCATCGAACAGCGTGTATGCGAGCACATATGACAAAGGATGCGAATAAAATAGACCGGAGAAGTAGCTATGCAGGTAAAGTCCTACGTAAGTCGACTCATCGACCCGAGGAAGATACGCAGGAAAAAGCATCGAGACGATCAGGAAATTGACGAGCAGAGGAATGGCAGTCACTGTAAACGCGGAGAGGAAAGCAGACAGCATCTTTACGTTCACGTACGCCTTTCTGGAAACGCGCGTGCATATCTGCATGTCATAACCACTCAAACGCTCAAAGAGACACGACCAAGATCCAGCCAACATTGCAAGCAGGGGCAGTGCATAGAAAAACACCGACGCAGACAGTGGCGCGTTCGCGCTCACAACAATCCAGTTACCGAAGCTGCTTTCACGTGTTTGACCGAGATAATTTTCGGCTTGCACGCCAACGCCGTAACCAAAAGAAAGAAGGTTGTGGCGCTCTTTTTCCAAATTTGCCCACGGCTCCAGCGCGGCAGCTATTGCAACTGCGACCGCAATCAAGAGAGCAAGGATAAAAGCTGGACGTCTAATCGTTTTCGACAGTTCGTATCTTGCGAGCTTTTGGTTCATACGTCCTCCTCCCCCTTCCGACCCAGAAAGCCGGAAGGGAGCCATTTCAAACAACTATGCGGGAAGCTTGTGGAAATGCCCGACGCAGTCGGGGCTCCATACGCCAATAACAGTGCCGTAGCCAGACTCCGCCCATGCAGTCAGTCGCGCCGCAGATCGCCCGTTCTCACGGACGAGGTTATACATTTCCCACTGTCCCTTGTGATTCGAACGATACGTTCCCTGAGTACAATTCATGCTGCCGCTACCGCTTGTGTTATACGCACCGTCTGTATATAACCGAAGCGGATTTCCCGTATGGCCCTGGATATCCAGATAGAGCGATGAGGAATCATCCTTTTGACGGTAGCCAGTTGCACTCGTCCCGGCACATTGAAAACTAAATGCCTTATCGGCATTGTTCGTACAGGTCGTAATTCCCGTATCGGCGTTTTGAGTAATGCTGGAAACCTGAGAGGTGTCAAACTCCTCTTGTGCAAACGATGCAGCGGGAACCCCTAGGGACAGACCAGCTGCAATCACCAAGCCGACTCCGATTCGAGCAATAGCGCTCCTTGGCTTAATCATGGCCTTCTCCAATCAAAAGCGGTTAACAATGCGTCGACGCACGGCAAACCTTCGCATGAATAGAGAAAGATGTCTGTAAACACCCGCTATTGAGTTGATTGCTCAGGCGTTTACACGTTATTTACCTGCGATAACAATAAAATTAGCTCCGCCTTATTCTTGATCTTCAACTGGCGGTAAGATGCAGACCGCAGCGCTTGCACCGTAGATGCAGCGTAACCGACATCCTCCGCAATGGCCTTTGTCGTTGCCCCCTCTGCCGTCATCAGCAAAATTTGCGACTGAACATCAGAAAGGGAGCGCGATGTAAGCAGGGCCAGCTGGCGCACGCGGGCCGTTTCGGTGGACCCGTTCGCCCGGTACTCCAAGACGGCCTTCTCGTCCTCAACCGAGCGGGCGAGCGCGATGTGCGTAACGAACATGGGCACAGACCAGCAAACAATCACCGTTGCCACGACGACATTGACAGCCGAACTTTGCCCCAACAACGACGCGAGGAACAACGGCTCGAAAACCGTCAGATCCTGCACCATATTGAGCAAGACAGCCCAAACAGGAGCCGTCGCCCCGAAGCAAAGCATCCATATCCCAAGCATTTTGCGCTGCGGACAGCTTCGCATCACTATATATGTGAGCAGCACCCCCGTCAGCACCGCAAGTCCATGGATTCGCCCCCTAGCGACCGCATAGATTAAGGCAACCATGCCCATTGACACCAACGGCACGATAGCCCGAGCATGGGCATGCACCTTAAACGGACGCAGCCCAACAGCGAGCGAAGCCGTAGACGCCACGCCGCAAAACAGGACCGGCACAGCCATCAACGGAACGCGTATGCACATCAATGCCGCGATATAGATAAAAGACCATTCCACAGCAGATAGCACCGCCCATACGTACGGGCTTCCGAGCCAAATCGCTTCACCCGCTCTATCCAGCGCAGCGCCACGATTCGCTTTTCCACCCGCGTAGCGTAGCGACAGAAGCAGTCCGAGACCCAATGCGTAGCTTAAGAGGGAAAAGGCGACAGCCCGCGAAACACCGGACCCCCAATCGCTATCCGCCATTACCAAGGGCCCCGCCGCAAGGAGGATAAAGAATAATGTGAGCAGGTATCGAAACAGCCGGCGCGTTCGAGCTGATGCCACTATATCGTCAGCATGCCGCTGCGGTAGCTCATGCCCTACAGTATCGCCCTCACCCGCAAACAGCGCCACGAGCTCGCGTGAGCCCGCAACCGACGCCTTCCCGTATGCTCGGTGAAGCGTTGTTCTCACCGTCGATGGCTTCGTATCCGTCTCCTTGGCAATTTCCGCCGGCGTTTTCCCTTTGAGCAGCAGTCGAACAAACTGCTCTTCTCTAGGCGACAGGGCAGGGGAAAACACCCCCGCATCGAATGTGTCGGACGCACAGGCGATATCCGAATTGTTGTCCCGTTTCCCCCTTAGCAACATGCATACGAAGGCAGCAGCGATAACGGACCCCATCGCCAGCAATGCAATGACCACGGCATCGCTTGCGAAGTATGCCGCCTCAACAGCCGGAATAAGACCAATAGGAACTGCTACGAGCACAGAACAGGCAAACACGTCGCGCCGCCCATGGCCAAAGGCACGAGGGCGGCAAAACGGCGGGGCCACAGTCAATGCGAGATAGACCAACGGAATTAAAAGCGCAAGGCCAATTGACGCGGCCGTTACAGGGGGCATCCCCCATGGCTCGGGAACGACTCTCCATGAAACTCGACAGCAAAACAGCAGGCAAGACATGACGGCTATTGTTTCTGTAAAAATCGCGTCCTGCGGGTGACGAGTTTCCCTTTCGTCAGTCCGTGTCGACCTCTGCGTCAAAGGAGAGTCCGCCGTGCCCCAAATAACATATGAGAGAAGCAGCGACCCAACAAAGCACGAGACACACGAAACGCCATGTAACAACCAAATCGGTGCAAACACGATTGGAATAGAGTCTCCGCGAGCATAGAAAGCCAGGTCGGCCCATTCGGGAACCGTTGCAATAACACCAAGGAAAACACCGATGGCACCGAGATGCCTCGGCCTTCTCATTCCCCCCTTGCATAGCGCAGCACCATGAACAAACGCCGCGAGGCATGCGCCCAGGATAACGAGCCAGGTCATTGCACCTGACGCTAGGCCGATTGAAGATGAAAACCGGTGATAAGGGGTGACCGCCATTACGACAAGCGCAATGGCGCAGGCAAATGTAGCAGAACGGCGGGAAAAGAGCATACGGCCTCCATAGCGTGTCATTATATCGCTCGAGCCGCTCGTTTATCTCTGTTCTCACACCAGCCAGCATCAATGATTCAGGCGAACTCCAATCCGCGCCAGATCACGGTCCGGCTTTTGTTCGCAGTCCCCACATCAAAGCGGGATGCGGTTTCCTTTTGGACGCCGGTTCGGAAAGCGCATCCCGTTCCAGGGCAATATTCTGGGATGCAGTTTCCGCAGCCCACCCCATTTGGAAAGCGCATCCCATAATTTGGCTGAAAACTGAGATGCGCTTTCCAAACGAGCCGAAACGGGCCGAATCGATCGGGCCACCTCGCATCCCGCTATCCTCGCCATCTGCCCGAGCGTGCTACACTAGCAGCATCTATGCCACCGCGAATGGCTCGGCCCCGTGCCCGCCACTCGCAAACGAACTTTAAACGCACGAGGGTTGGCCATGCCGCTTTTCTCGCAACATACCGCCCGGTTCTCGCCGGACGTTCCTTTGGAGGGCACCAGCTCTCGCGAGCTGCTCAAGCGGTACCAGCCGCTCGAGACGCTTGCGACCGGCGGTTTTGGCTCCATCGAGATCTGCCGCGACACGCACCTGCGCCGCCGCGTCGCCATTAAGCGCATCCCCCTTATCAACGGTGCCGGCATGCCCGCCAGCAACATCATGGATGTCCTGCGCGAGGCACACACCGCCGCCATGCTTCAACATCCCAATATCGTGCAGGTTATCGACTTTACGCACGACACCGCCTATGCCTACCTGGTTATGGAATATGTCGACGGCATGTCGCTGGCCGAGTTTTTGCATCGCGTGGACGGCCACTCACTTACCTTTGACGAGGCCGCGGCCATTGCCGATGCCCTGGGCCAGGCGCTCACCTTCGCCCACAGTAATGGCGTACTCCACCTGGACATTAAGCCCGCCAACGTGCTCATCGACCACTCGGGCAATGTAAAGCTCACCGACTTTGGCATGGCGCGACTGTCGTCCGCCGGTGGCTTTGGCGGCTCGCGCGGCGGCACCATCGGCTACATGCCGCCCGAGCAGCTCGATATCGAGACCGGCACGGTCGACGAACGCGCTGATGTCTTTGCCCTCGCCTGTGTGATCTACGAGGGCCTGTGCGGCAGCGCTCCCTTTATGGCGGCCACGCCCGCCGACTCGCTCGGCCGTATCATCGGCGGCGCCACCTATCCCAGCGAGCTGATACCACACTTTCCCCCGGGAGCCGAGAGCGTGCTCATGAGCGCGCTCTCCCCCATGCCGCAGGACCGCCCCAGCAGCATCGAGGCATTTTGTGACCAGCTGCTCGCCGGCTTGGGCAGCGTGCGCGAGGGCCGTCGCAGCCTGGAGCAGATGGTGGGCGAGCTGTCAGATGACGAGCGCGCGGCAGACGGTATCGAGCCATCGACCTACGAGGACGACACCATCGAAGTCGACCCCGCACTCGGCTGGGCAGGCACGCGCTGGAGCCATGCGCGCGACTACGCCATGCACGCTATCTCGGCGCTAACGTGCGGCGCCTTTAGCTTTTTGCTGATGCAGACGGCCGGCGTCGCGGCGCTTCCCGGCCTGGTCATTGCGGCTATCGCGATCGGAGCGGCGGCCGGCCTGGCCCCCCAGATTGGCTCGGCCATCTCGGCTGTGGGCTTTTTGGTGCTCATGGCAAACGCCACCATGCAGGCACAGGGCGTCCTGTCGATGTTGCCCGTCGCGGTGATCTTTGCCGCCGCCATGTCCGGTTGGTGGATCGCCTGGGGTCGCACCGAGGCTGCCGCGAGCGCCGCACTCACCTGTGCACTCGCGCTTGGCTGTCTGACCGGCAATACCTTCCTGGCAGCTGGGGTCACCGCCGGCGTCGCGTCATTTTGGCTCGGCCCGGCAAGCGCCGCCGCGGCAACGGGCATGGGCGCACTTTTTGCCCGTCTGGCCACGGTCGCGCTTTCAGCCGGAGGCGTGCTGGGGCTCGGTAACGTTGCCGCAGCGCTGGGAGACCCACTCCTTTGGGCTGCCTTTGTGCTGGTAGCGGCAACTGCCGCGGCGTCATCTGCGCTGCTCAACGCCCATGCCAAGCGTGCCGATCAGGGCTCAAACCTTGCCGTAATCGCCGCCATCGCTGTCGCCGGCATCGGCTGCGCAGCGGCGTCCTGTCTTGCACACCATATGGAAATTGCCAGCCTTGCAGCCGCGGTCGTCGCCAAGGCGGCGGTTGCGGGAACCCTATCCTCTATAATCGTTGGGATATGCCTATATTTGCTCGGATACCAAAGAACCTATACGGAGAGTGATCTTTCGTGAACTTCCTGAACATCTTCGAGGACCACGTGGCCGGCATCTTCGGTGCCACCCGTGCCCCGTTCTCCTTTAAGAAGCTTGCCAAGCAGGCCGCTCGCGACATGGAGGATCAGACTCTGGTGATCAACGGCGTCAACACGGCGCCGGCACTCTATACCATCCTGATCGCCGCCGACGACGATCCCATGCTCGCCCCGTTCTACCCCGAGCTTTCGCGCGAGGTCCGCGAGTTCGTGAAGGCGCAGGCCGAAAAGCGCCGCTATGTCTTTGTCGGCGAGCCCCTCGTGCGCTTTATGATCGATCCGCAGCTGCGCGCCGGCAAGTTCTCGGTCTTTGCCGAGAACGTCGATGCCCCCACGCTCGGCCGCCTGTACGAAGAAGAGCGCGCCTATCAAAACGGTCTGGGCCAAAACAACTCCGCGGCAAGCCGTG
>NZ_QRKO01000020.1:32768-45175 GCF_003471985.1 Collinsella sp. AM15-2
CGAAAAGCCGTGCCGCCAGCGCCCCGCGCGCCGGCCAGCAGCAGTTTGCTGCCCCGCAGCAGCAGCGCCCCGCCGCCATGCCCCAGCAGCAGCCGACGCCTCGCGCCGCCGCTCCCGACCCGCTTGCCGTGGCAGACCCCTTCGCGCCTAGCGTCCCCGACCCCGCCGCAGCACCCATCCCGGTGCCGCAGACCGTCTCGCGCGACGCGCTTGCCGGCATGGGCGGAGCCGCCGCGACCGGTGCCGCCGTGGGCCTAGGCGCCGCAGCCGGCATCGCCTCCAACATGGCGAGCACTCGCGCCCCGCAGCGCCCGCTCGCCCAGCTCGTCGACGTCGTGAGCGGCGAGAGCCATAGCATCACCTCCGCACAGGTGACTATCGGTCGCGAGCGCTCGGTTTCCGATATTGCCCTGCGCGACCCCAACGTGTCGCGCCGCCACGCCCAGCTCACCTTTACGGGCTCGGATTGGTCGATCGAGGACCTCAATTCCACCAACGGCACGCTCGTCAACAACCGCCGCATTACGCGCTGCCCGCTGCGCAACGGCGATCTGCTGACGTTTGGCCTGAGCACCTTTGAATTTAGGGGATAGTCGCTTATGAACATCGATATCGTCCTTTTTGCAGGCCGCATCGTCCTGGTCGCCCTGCTCTATATCTTCCTGTTCGCCGTCATGAAGACCGGCGTGGGACTTGTGCGCGGACAGCGCCGCGACTCGGCTATCTGGACGATCGATGTGGACAAGGGCCCGCGCGGCATCCGTGGCATCCACGTAGACATGCTCGGCCCCGTCATCGTCGGTCGCTCGCCATCTTCGGACATCTGCATCAACGAACCGTTCGTCTCGGCCTCGCATGCGCGCTTTTCGCTGCAGGGCCCGGCGCTCATCATCGAGGACCTCAACTCGCTTAACGGCACGCTCGTCAACGGCCGCCAGCTCGTGGAGCCCGCGACGCTGCGCGAGGGCGACGAAGTCCAGATTGGCGATGTGGTCATGAAGGTGAACCGTCGATGATCGACGAGGAGAACAAGTCCGCAACTATGACCGAGGCACCGACCGCCGCCACAGCTGCGCCGGCCCACGCCGCTCCGGCGGGCTCCGCACCCGTGGAGCCCGAGGACACCGTGTTCTCCCTGCCTCTTTCGCATGTAACGCATGATATTTCGGATCTCGCCGATAACGAGGACGAAGAGGATGCCGTAGCGGCGCCCATCGGCGCACATGCTGCGGAACAGCCCACAGCGCCCGAAGCAACCTCGGCGCCAGCTCACTTTGCAGAGCCCGTCGCCGCGGCAATCAACGAGAGCGCTGCGGTGTTTGCGGCACCCGAGCCCGCCGCGCCGGCGTTTCCCATAGCCCCGGCATCCGAGGTTGCGCCCGTGTCTACGCCGGCGCCCGAGGCGGGGCCATCCCCCGAGGACGGCCCTGCACCCAAGGCCCCGCAGCCTGCGCCCGCAAGCGAGTCCGATACCGTGGCCGAGCCCGCCGCCCAGTCGCAAAGCACGCCCGCGCCGTCGCACTTTGCGACACCCGAGCCTATAGACGTCAGCCCGCAAGACGACGAGTCGACCGCCCGCGCGTCCGAGGAGCCCGGCTCCCCGGACACCGGCGATTCCGAATCAAACGCCGAGACCGACACCGTCTCTCCCGGTGACACAGCCGAGATCGACGTTGCCGCCGTTGAGGCCAAGCTCAAAGACCCCGGCTCGACCATGAGCTTTGAGCCCCTGACCGAGGAACGCATCGAGACCGACTCGACCTATGATGCCGGCACCACCACGCAACTCATGTGGGGCGCCCGCTCCGACGTTGGCTGTGTGCGCCCGCACAATGAGGATTCCTACCTGGTGCAGTCGCCGCTCTTTTGCGTATGCGACGGCATGGGCGGTCACGCCGCCGGCGAGGTAGCCTCTTCCATCGCCGTCGAGACTATTGCCAAGACGGCCCCGCAGTCCGCCGACGCAGCACGCCTGGCCGCAGCCGTCGAGGCAGCCAACGCCGCCGTAATCGAGGCGGCCCTGAACGGCCTGGGCAAGCCCGGCATGGGCTGCACAGCCACTTGCGCCTATATCGAAAACGACACGCTCGCCATCGCCCACGTGGGTGACTCTCGCGCCTACCTGCTCCACGAGGGCACGCTCATCCGCGTGACCCGCGACCACTCCTACGTGGAGGAGCTCGTGGACGCCGGCGAGATTACGGCAGACGAGGCTCGCGTCCACCCCAACCGCTCGGTCATCACCCGTGCGCTGGGCTCGGACCCCGCCATGTATGCCGACCACTTCACTCTGCATATCGAGGAAGGCGACCGCCTGATCCTGTGCTCCGACGGCCTTTCGAGCATGATTCCCGATAGCGATATCGAGAACATCGCCACGCAGTCCTCAACCGCGCAAATCTGCGTCGACAATCTAGTGGACGCGGCGCTTGCCGCCGGCGGCCACGACAACGTGACCGTAGTAGTCGTTGACCTGGTTGACGATGGCGTTATGCGCGAAGCGCAACGCGTGCGTCGCCGCAACATTACTATCGCCGCCATCCTGGCCCTCGTCTTTGTGCTGGCAGCTGGCATCTGGGCCTACACGGGTGTCACCGGCTCGTACTACCTGGGTACCTACCAGGGCAATGTCGCCGTCTGGCGCGGCCTGCCCGGCAAGCCGCTCGGACTCAAGCTCCACTGGCTCGAAAGCGAAACCAGCATTAAGCTGTCCGACCTGCCCGAAGACACGCAAAACCGCCTCAAGGCGGGCATTCCGCAAACAAGTGTCGACGATGCGCAGGACACGATATCCAAGTACCGCCACCAGATCGACGAGGAGCAGACCCGCCAGGTGATCGACGCGCAAACGATTCGCGACAACACCAATCAGGGATCGACCTCCGAATCAGATTCCGAGAAAACCGCCGAACAGTCCGCCGAGGCCGAAGCCTCCGATAAGAATTAGAAAGGGAGTGCCGCTTATGAGTCGCCGCAACACCGAGCTGCTCTTGCTCATCGCCTCGGCGTTCCCCGTCATCCTGCTGTATGCGATGTACGTGCTCACCGCGGGCGCTGCCATCTCCTTTGAGACGCTCGCCGTACCGATCGGCCTCTTTGCCGCCTTTGCTGCGGCCCACATTGCCGTGCGCATCTTGGCGCCCGGTGCCGACCCCGCCATCCTGCCCATTGTCTTTGTGCTTTCGGGCATCGGCATCACGTTCGTGACACGCCTCGCCCCCGCTCTCGCCATCTCACAGCTCATCATCCTGTTTGTCTCGGTGGCGCTCATGGTGGGAACGCTCGCGTTGGTTAAGAACCTCGACGTAGTCATGCGCTACAAGTACACTTTTGGCATTATCGGCATCATTCTGCTGATGCTGCCTATCTTTATCGGCACCACGATCTCGGGCTCCAAGCTGTGGATTCGCATCGCGGGCTTTACCATCCAGCCCGGCGAGTTCGCCAAAGTCTTTATCGTGCTGTTCTTGGCCGGGTACCTGGCCGAGAACCGCGAGCTGCTCTCCATCTCCAACCGCAAGATCTTAGGTCTTAAGATCCCTCGCCTGCGACTGCTGCTGCCGCTGTTTGCCGTGTGGGGCGTGTGCCTACTCGTTGTCGTCTTCGAACGCGACCTGGGTTCGGCCGTGCTGTTCTACACCATCTTCTTGCTGATGCTCTACGTTGCCACGGGTCGATTCTCGTATGTCGTTATCGGCCTTGCGCTCTTGGCCGTCGGCGCCGTGGGCGCCTACAAGTTCCTGTCGCACGTTCAGGTGCGCTTCCAAGTTTGGGTCGATCCGTTTAAGGACGCCCAGGGCCAGGGCTACCAGATCGTCCAGTCGCTCTTCTCGCTTGCCGATGGCGGTCTGGTCGGTGTTGGTATCGGCAACGGCATGGCCAACAACATCCCTGTCGTCGAGTCCGACTTTATCTTCTCTGCCATCGGCGAGGAGATGGGCCTTTTGGGCGGCGGCGCCGTGCTCATCCTGTTTATGCTCTTTGCCGTGCGTGGCCTCACCACGGCTGCCCGCGCTAAATCCGACCTCGCCGCCTTTAGCGCCACGGGCCTTACGGCCGCCATCAGCTTCCAGGCCTTTTTGATCGTGGGCGGCGTTACCCGCCTGATACCGCTGACCGGCGTCACCCTGCCCTTTATGAGCCAGGGCGGTTCCTCGCTGCTGGCAAGCTTTATCATCGTCGCGCTCCTGCTGCGCGCCGGTGACGAGGCGACCGGACGCGAGGCCGAGCTTACCGGCACCGGCACCATGACCGCCATCACCGATGATCAGGTCGCATCCGCCGCCGCCCCGACGGGCACGCGCTTTGCCACCTCGTCTTCCTACGGCAGCGGCAGCCATTCCGTCGGCTCGCGCATGCGCCGTCGCCTGCTCGACACGCCTGAATCCGGTGTGCTCGGCCGCGTTGCGCTCGCCAACCGTCTAACCCGTGCGGTGCTCGCCTTTACGGCGCTATTCGCCATCCTTATCGGCAACCTCACCTATGTCCAGGTCATCAAGGCCAAGGACTATCAGGACATGCCGACCAACAACCACACCATCGCCCGCTCCAAGTACATCCAGCGCGGTTCCATCATCACGTCCGACGGCGTGACGCTGGCCGAGTCGCTGCAGCAGGAGGACGGCACCTACGTACGCTCCTACCCCAACGGCAACCTGGCAGCGCACGTGGTTGGCTACGTGAGCCAGCAGTATGGCACCACCGCCATCGAGAGTGTCATGAACGACACGCTCACCGGCTCTAAGGATTACTCCAGCTGGAACAACGCCATCGCGTCGCTCGCGGGCCAGACCCAGCCGGGCAACACCGCCAAGCTCACCATCGACTCGCGTATCCAGACGGCGGCCGAGCAGGCGCTCAAGGGCTTTAAGGGCGCTGTAGTGGTCATCGACCCGCGTACCGGCGCGGTGCTCGCATGTGCCAGCTCGCCCACCTACGACAACACCAACATCGACGCCCTGCTGCAGGCGGGCGGCGGCGAGGACGGCTCTATGTACAATCGCGCCATGGACGCGCTGTACACGCCGGGCTCCACGTTTAAGGTCGTTACGCTTTCCGCGGCACTCGAGACCGGCACCGCCAGCCTTACCAGCACCTACCAGGCGCCCGGCTCCATGGACATCGGCAACGCGCCGGTCACCAACTATGCCAACGAGAGCTACGGCACCATCAGCCTGCAGCAGGCCTTTGCCGTGTCTTCCAACGTCGTCTTTGGCCAAGTGGCAAACGAAGTTGGCGCAAACACGCTCGTGCAGTTTGCCAACGCCTTTGGCTACGGCCAAAAGCTCGGCCAGGACCTGACCTCCGCGGCCTCCATCATGGCCGACCCGTCGCTCATGACCGAGTGGGAGACCGCCTGGGCCGGCGCCGGCCAGCCTGTCGGCATGGACCACACGCCCGGGCCGCAGACCACCGTCATGCAAAACGCCGTGATTGCCGCCGCCATCGCTAACAGTGGCGTGGTCATGGACCCGTACTTTGTAGCCCAGGTACTCGCCCCGGACGGAACTGTGGTCAAGACCACGCAGTCCCGCTCGCTGGGTCAGGCCGTCAGCTCCGCCACGGCCGACCAGGTCAAGCAGGCCATGCTCGCCGTCGTCCAGTCCGGTACCGGCACCGATGCCCAGGTCCCCGGCGTCAAGGTCGCCGGCAAGACCGGCTCGGCCGAGACCGGCGGCACCAACGTCAACTCGATGTTCGTTGGCTTTGCACCTTACGATTCACCCACGGTCGCCATCTCGGTGGCCTTGGAGGATTACGACAAACACGACGTCAAGGCGGCCAAGATTGCCGGCATCGTCCTGACCGCGGCGCTCGCCGCACAGGGAGCGTGATGCCCATGATCGAATCGGACACCCGAGGCGCGCCGCGGCCGAAGAGTTAGCGGCAACGCGCCACACGGCCCCAGCGGCCACATCGTATGTACTACACACATCGTTGAGCGAATAGTTATGTTAGGAGCAGGAATGGAACAGAGGGTCCTCGGGGGAAGATACCTCCTCAAGGATAAGGTGGGGACAGGCGGCATGGCGACCGTCTACCGTGCACAGGACCAGGTCCTCGACCGCACGGTAGCCGTCAAGATCATGCTGCCGCAGTATGCCGGTGACGCAACCTTCGCCGCACGCTTTAAGCAGGAGGCCCAGGCAGCAGCCGGTCTCTCCTCCCCCTATATCGTGGGCGTCTACGATTGGGGCAAGGACGGCGACACCTATTACATCGTCATGGAGTACCTGCGCGGCACTGACCTTAAGAGCGGCATCAAGAGCCACGGCGCCCTCGACCCCAAGAAGGTCGCCCAGATCGGATCGCAGATCAGCTCTGCACTCTCGGTCGCCCACAAGCACGAGATCATCCACCGCGACATTAAGCCGCAGAACATCATGGTGCTGCCCGACGGCAACATCAAGGTCATGGACTTTGGCATCGCGCGCGCCAAGAACAGCCACCTCACGCAAGACAACAACGTGCTGGGAACTGCCCACTACGTCAGCCCCGAGCAGACCCGCGGTCAGGACCTCGGCCCCACCTCGGATATCTACTCGCTGGGCGTCGTGATGTACGAGTGCGCCACCGGCCGCGTTCCCTTTGACGGTGACGACGCTATCTCGGTCGCACTCAAGCAGGTCAACGAGCTGCCTATTCCGCCAAGCCAGATCAACTCCGGTGTCGACGCCGACCTTGAGCGCATCATCCTCAAGTGCATGGAGAAGGATCCGGCAAACCGCTTCCAGACCGCCGACGAGCTGCGTCAGGTGCTCAACAGCTACCTATCGGGCCGTGCCGTCAACATCTCGGAGCCCACGCGCATCATCGGTGCCCCCGGTGAGCTGGGCGCCACCAAGACTCGCGAGCTTTCCGATCAGACGCGCGCCATGGTGCGTCCCGTCTCGGGCGTGAGCGGCCAGAATACCGCCCGTAGCTCAGTTTCGGGCTCCACCGGCTCCTACGAGGTCGAAAAGCCCAAATCCAACAAGAACAAGATTATCGCCGCTGTGGTGGCAGCCGTTGCCGTCATCGGCATCGTGGTGGCCTTTGCCACAGGACTCTTTGGCGGCGAACAGGTCACCGTGCCCGACGTGCTGGGCAAGGACCAGCAGACTGCCGTCGAGCTGATCAAGGAGGAAGGCCTTGAGGTCGGCACCATCGACCAGAGCTATAACGACGATGTCGACGAGGGCAAGGTTGCCGAGCAGACCCCCAACGGCAACACCAAGAAGCCCAAAGGCACCAAGGTGAACCTGGTGATCTCCAAGGGCCCAAAGCCCTCCGAGAAGGTTGAGGTTCCCCAGCTTGTCGGCCTGACCAAGGACCAGGCAGAGGCGGCACTGGCAAGCGTTGGCCTAAAGGGCAACGCCACCGAGGAGGCCAACGAGGCCGACGAAGGCCAGGTCTTTGAGCAGGGCACCGACGCCGGTAAGGAAGTCGAGAAGGGCACGACCATCTCGTACAAGGTCTCGAGCGGCCCGGATACCACGTCCGTCCCCGACCTGACCGACATGACCGAGGCCCAGGCGCGCAACGCCCTCGATATGGCAGGCTTTGGCGTCGACGTGAGCTACCAGGAGAACGACTCGGTTACCGAGGGCACCGTGATCAGCTGGAACCCCAGCGGTAAGCAGAAGCCCGGCACCACGATTACCGTCGTCATTGCCAAGAAGTCCGGCAAGGCCAGCGTTCCGGGTAACCTGTACGGCAAGAGCATCTCCGCCGCCGTCACCGCGCTCAACAACGCCGGGTTCTACAACATCGCGTTCTGCGACCAGAACGGCAACCCCGTGAGCGGCAACGAAAACGCCACCGTTACGGGCGTCTCCCCCACCGGCAAGCAGTCCACCGACAGCACGATTACGCTGACGGTCGCACTTTCTGGTTCGGGTTCGGGCTCTGGCTCGGGCACGGGCGACGATTCCGGTACGACCAACTAGTCGCCACCCCACCGCTCATCACGGCTCTCGCCGCAAACATATTCGCTCACAGGCGCCCGCTTGCTTCCCCAGCAAGCGGGCGCTTCGTTTTTGACATGACATGAACCAGAAGAGCCCGGTACCGTGACGGTGTACCGGGCTCGATCAATCTCTGGTGTCCCCGGGCGGATTCGAAAACTCCCCCCGCGGGGAAAATGGTGACGCGGGTGTCGACGGCTCGAACCCTGCCCTTAGACCAGAAGAGCCCGGCACCGTAGCGGTACCGGGCTCGGCAAATCTCTGGTGCCCCCGGGCGGATTCGAAAACTCCCCCCCCCCCCCCGCGGGGAAATTGGTGACGCGGGTGTCGACGGTCCTAATCCGTCGGCAGCTCCCACAAACCAGAAACGGCGCCGCTCTCGCGACGCCGTTATAATCTTCTGGTGCCCCCGGGCGGATTCGAACCGTCGACACCCGCTTTAGGAGAGCGGTGCTCTATCCCCTGAGCTACGGAGGCATGTTGTACTAGTGTAGCAGATTTACACGTTGTGATGCAGCGTGTAGCCACTCTTCGAAGTTGCGGTGGAACAGCCCTCCGGAAAGTGCGTCCCACTATCCAGGCAAATTCTGGGTCAGACTTTCCCCATGGGACCTCGCTGGGAAACTGTGTCCCAGAATTTCGACTCGAAACGGGACACGGTTTCCCAAACGGGCCCGTTCCGGAAACTACATCCCGCAATCGGCACTCGAACCGGGATGCACTTTCCCGATCGAGCCTCATGGGAAACCGCGTCCCACTTTAGGGGAGCGCTCTTTAATGGCTAGTTGCCTTTGTGGAAAAGGTTCTTGATGACGGAGGGGATGCTCTTGGCGCCCTTGGCCGTCACATCGATAAAGTCGGGCGAACGAACGAGCTTGTCCTCGTCAATGTACTTACGCACCGCGCGAAGCGTTTCCTTGTCATTGCGCGTCGAAAACGTAAAGTGGCCATTCTCTTTGGTAAAGATGGCAAAACGCGTAATCTTCTTGGTGCCGCGCAAAACCTCGGCGGCAATATAGTCGACCTCGTCCCACGGGATTTGGATATAATCCTCGGGATTGCGCTCGTTATAGTACTCAAACGCCTTATTGCCCACCATCACGTTACCGTGACTGGTAAGCCCCATCAGGCAGGTTGCCGGCGTTGCCAGATCGACCGTGCTGTTCTGAGATTGCGCCATACGCGCCTCGCCCTCCAAATAAAACAATCGGACCGCATCCAGTGTACCCACCGGGTGCGGTCCGTTTCAATGGCTCAAAAGCCCTTGCCTAGCAACTCTCGGTCTTAAGCCGAAGCGTGCTTACATGAAGCCGCAGACGCGACCGATGATGCCGACGGCGAAGAGAGCCAGGATGATGACGATCGGGCTGACCTTCTTCTTGAGGAGTTTGCAGACCAGAAGGGTCAGGCACACGGCGGCAAGGCCGGGGATGAGCTGATCGAGGTTGGCCTGAAGCGTGGTGACCTTCACCGGGTCGAGTGCGTTGGCACCGACAGAGCTGTACATCGTCAATGCCTGCTTGATGCCCTCAGAACCGGCGGGCAGGTTGGCCCAGTCGATATAGGCGCCAGCGGACTGCGTGACCTTGGAGACGACCGGGGTGAAGGAGATGGACACCCAGCGCTCGACCAGGGCGCCGATGATGAACATACCCAGGATGGAAGCACCCTCGGTGACCTTGCCCATCAGACCGCCGGAGAGGTCCTTGGCGATGGAGGAGCCGACCTTGTAGCCAAACTCCTGCGTGTACCACAGGAAGGCGTAACGGATGATGTTCCACGCGAAGAAGAACAGCAGCGGACCGGCGATGCTGCCGGACAGGGCCAGGGAAGCGCCCAGTGCACCCAGAATCGGGCGAAGGGTGAACCAGAAGGCGGGGTCGCCGACGCCGGCGAGCGGGCCCATCATACCGACCTTGACGCCCTGAATGGCGACGTCGTCAATCGGAGCACCGTTGGCGCGCTCCTCCTCGAGGGCGAGGGTAACGCCAATGACGGGGGCGGAAACATAGGGGTGGGTGTTATAGAACTCCAGGTGGCGCTTAAGAGCGGCAATCTGGTCATCCTTGCTGGTGTAGAGCTTCTTGATCGCAGGGATCATTGCGAAGCACCAGCCGCCGTTCTGCATACGCTCGTAGTTCCACGAGCCCTGAAGGAACTGATGACGGAAGCAAACCTTCTTACGGTCAGCCTTGGTGAGCTGAATCTTGTTCTCTGCCATATGTATCACTCCCCTCCTACTCGTAATCGTTCAGAATGTCGCCGAGCGGGTCACCGGAGCCACCGCCCATGCCGCCACCCTGCTTGGCCAGATCCTTAAGGCCAAGGTAGATGAGGGCAAGGGAGATGCCGATGAGGCCAAGGGCGATCAGCGTGAGCTGAGGGATGGCAGCAAGGACAAAGCCGAGGATGAAGAACGGCCAGGTCTCCTTGGTGGCCATCATGTTGATGACCATGGCGTAACCGACGGAAGCGACCATGCCGCCGCCGACAGCCATGCCGCCGGACAGCCAATCGGGCATAGCGTTAAGCGCGTTGGTAACGGCCTCGGCCGGGATGATGCACAGAAGTACTGCCGGGATGGCGATACGAACACCCTGCATGAGGATGCCGGCGTACTGCCAACGCTCGATGCCGGCGAAGTCGCCCTTCTCGGCGCAGGCGTCCATGGCGTGAACCATAGCGGTAGCCAGGGTACGGCAGATCATGGTCAGGAACAGACCAGCGACCGACAGCGGGACGGCGACGGCGATGGCGGCGGTAACGGCCTTGGCCGAATCGGTGGCGCCACCGTTGAGGGCGAGCACCATGATGATCGAAGAAGCGACCGAGGCCAGAGCGGCGTCAGGCGCGACGGCGGCGCCGACGTTAGCCCAGCCAAGGGCCATCATCTGGAGCGAACCGCCCAGGAGGATGCCCTCCTGAAGGTGACCGGTTACGAGACCGATAAGCGTGCATGCCACGAGCGGCTGATGGAACTGGAACTCATCCAGAATGCCTTCCATACCGGCAAGCAACGCGACAATCGCAACAAGCAGAATAGTGATTGCAGACATGTATCGGACCCTCCTTTACTATGCTTGAGCGGCCAGTTCGGCCTTAGCTTTCTTCAACATGGCGTCGAGATCCTCGGAGGAATCCGAAGGAACCTTGCGGACCTCGAACTTGACGCCCTTGGCCTTGAGAGCCTCGATGGTCTTGACATCGTCATCGCCCATAGCGACAGCGTTAGTGACGACGACCTTGCCCTTGGAGTGGGCCATGGAACCGATGTTGGCTTCCTTGATGTCGACGCCGGCCTCGATGGCCCTGAGCAGATCCTGCGGGTTCTCGAACAGCAGCATCGCCTTGGTGTCGCCAAAGCGCGTGTCCTTGACGACCTCGGCCATCTTCTTGATAGGCACGACGTTGGCGTGGACTCCCGGAGGGGCAGCCTGCTCGATCATGGTCTTGCGGAGCTCGTCGTGAGCAACGCCGTCGGAGACCACGATGATGCGGTTGGGGTTGATCTGCTTGGTCCACGTGGTGGCCACCTGACCATG
This sequence comes from Collinsella sp. AM15-2, assembly GCF_003471985.1. Classification (NCBI taxonomy): domain Bacteria; kingdom Bacillati; phylum Actinomycetota; class Coriobacteriia; order Coriobacteriales; family Coriobacteriaceae; genus Collinsella; species Collinsella sp. AM15-2. Next base: position 44,257 of record NZ_QRKO01000020.1, read on the forward strand.
CAGCAGGCGCGTGTCGATACGGACGTGGGCGATCTTGATGTGCCCGTCGCCGATCACCGTTCCCGGAGGAATGGCACCCGCAGGAGCAGCGGCGGCCGCAGCCGGCTTCTTCTCCTCGGGCTCCAGAGACTCGGGCTTGACGCGCACGCCGGCCTTAGCCTCAGTCACGAGATGTTTTGCGATCGCATGTGCAGTGTTCTTTGCGTCAAAGCGCTGCGAATATGCCTCGATGAGCATAGGCAGGTTGACACCGGTGACGATAGCCCAGGAATCGTGGCCCTCGATGAGCCCGCTGATCTGGTTGAACGGCGTGCCGCCCCACAGATCAACGAGGAAGAGCACCTGCTCCTGGTCCTCGAAGGAAGCGATTGCCTCCTCGACCTTGGCACGGAAGTCGTCGGGGCCCATGCTCGGCTCGAGCGAGACCACGGCAACAGACGGCTGATCGCCAAAGACCATCGAGCCCGTCTGCTTGATTCCAGCCGCCAAGTCACCATGGCTAGCAAGAACAATACTTACCATCACATAACCTCCTTTTTGTCTACGTAATTCCTACACGACAGTTATGGAGTATAGCTGCAAATACAGCAGAATTGTTTGAAAAACTGCAAAAGGTAGCATTATTTGTTTAAACTTCTTGTTTTGTTACAAGCTGATTACATTCCAGTATTTTGGCTGATTTGCTGCTGAGGATTGATAGCTGATCTATTTACATGACCGAATTGAGCACGCTGTTCATTATTGCCGGTTTTAAACAGACACAAATGTGCTCGGGTTGAGGCTATTTCGTTTAAACAGATGGTGCTTGACTAATGGTAAGGAATATGCTCTAGGAAAGTAGTCGTTGGGTGTTCCTATAGTTTTGTCAACCGTCGACGCTACTCCCGGTAGGGCACCCGGTCGCGCATCACGGCGTATA
>NZ_QRKO01000021.1:0-40648 GCF_003471985.1 Collinsella sp. AM15-2
CGACGGACCTCGGGACGCTCTTACACCACGTCTGCGCGCGCCACCAGCAACAGTACTCATATTTGGTATTTTTTGTCCACTGCCCCTTGTGCGAAGGTCCTCAGCGGAAAGTTTGACCCGTTTCGATGCACAAAAATGGGATGAATCTTCCCTGGCAACCGCCCAGAAAGATCCACCCCAAAGCAAGCGCTCGCTAGAACGTTCCGCCGCCGCCTCCGCCGACGCCGCCACCGCCGCCACCGGAAAAGCCGCCGCCGCTGCCGCCGCTCGAACTATCGGAACTCGAAGCCAGCTCGTGGATGGTCTCGTGGTACACATCGTTGAACGAATCGAGCGGGGACTCGTTGCCGTAGTGATGGTAATACCACCAGTAGCAGGGGTAGTTGTCGTAGAAATCGTCGCTGTTGCGCAGGTCCGCAGGCACGGCCTCGGCCAGCTGTCGCAGCACTTCTTTCGAAACGCCCAGGGCAACGCCCATCACCAGCAGTTTGTTCCACAAGATCAGGTCGCTGGGGACGGCCTCCTTCAGACGCGTAAAGTCCTCGAGCCAATGCTTGAGCGCCTTGCAGCGAGCCGCCACCTCGGCGCCCTCCGGCGTGTAGCGGCGGAAGGTGCAGCTCAGGACAAAGCCCACGATCGTGACGGGGATCGAGATCATAGCGGCACCGACGTTGGCGTCCGCAAAGTCGGTATAGATCAGAGAGCCCAGAATGCCAAAGACGATGATGATGCCGAGAACCAAGCCGGCAACCAGGGCGATGGTGCCGTCCGAGGCGATAAGCTCGCGCGTCTCCAGCTTGCCCTTAACCGTGCTTTGATAGTCCTCGAGCTTGTTGCCAACAGATTCAGTACGCTCGCTGGCATACTCCTCCAGCTCGCTAAACGTGCGTGAACGGACGCCGTCTTTATCGGGCTTAACGCCGGCGAAGAAGACCTTGAGCACATCGCGATCGATGCCGTCCTTCTTGGCAGCCTTCCAGGCCTCGTCGGTCACTGTGATGCGATACGTCTGCTCCTCTTTTTCGCGACGGAGCAGACCCTTCTTCTTGGTCTCGGTCGCTTCTTCCAGCTTGATCACGCGGTCGTCGGTGAGCTTCATAAGCGTGGCGATATATGCCTGATCGGGCACGTCGTTCCAGCTCATGAGGGCCGAAAGCACGGCGGGATGGTCGGCCGAAGGCACATCGCGGAAATATTCGTCCTGGAAAAGCGGCTTGGGCTTGCGGCGGCGCAGCTTGAGCACAACGATTGTGCCGGTAAAGGCCACCGCCGCGACAACACTTAGCACGGCAAGCGCATTGGCAATCATGCGAGCGTGAGCGCGGCGAGCGTTGGCCTCGTCGGCCCATTCCTTCTCTTCGCTCAGAATCGTCGACATGCGCTTTTCGCCCGAGACGGCAAGCTGCGGCACCCAGTCGCTGGGGAAGGCGATGCGTGCCTCGGCGAATTCGCCCTCATGCACGCAGGGAATGGTATAGGTGACCATGGGCTCGTCCGCATCGAGCGACACGTCGCCCGTCAGTGGGCCGTGGCCCCATGCGCGGAAGTTATCGCCCTTGACGGCAGCCGTCCCGGCAGCGGCATTTGCAAAGTAGACTTCCATCTCGACGTCATCGGAATCCGCCGACCAGCCGTCACCCACGAACTTCCAGTAGAGCTCGGCGGTATCGGCCCAGTTCATAACCGCACCGGTCATGGAATAACTCACGTAGTAGATTGCGCTGTCGCCGCTCTCGTGGGGGCTGAACACCTTAATCTTTACGCCGTCGTCGGACTGCTCCACCGTGTAAACGCCGTCGTCGCCTTTGTTTGCGCTGTCGACCTTGTTAAACGCAGTGTCGTCTTCCTCGACGCTCAGCACATTGACGACCACCGAGCCGCCTTGCTGGTTAGAGCCTGTATTGATATCCCAATACACGCCGTTAATGTCGTCGTCGAAATCGAACTGGCGTCCCTCGACAACGGTCAGCGAGCCATCGGCCTCAACCGTGGCACCGATATAGGTTTGGCTCATGGAGTAGCCGTCGGCGTGCGCGACGGCAGGCAGCAGCAACAACGCAAGCGCGACGGGTGCGCAGACGGAAGCGAACCGCGCAAACAGGCGGCGCTGCCGACAGGGCTGGGCAACGGGGGCGTTCATAGGCACATCCTTTGTCTGTGGTACCAGTAGCGTCATTGTCCCACGTTTGCGAGTTCATGTGACGAACATCTAGGTCAGCGGAGCGTCAAAACGGGACAAAAGTCACGCCCGCCGCCGGCACCTGGGGACGTTCCTTATCTGCCGGCAATCTGGGACACTCCTTGGCATAGCCCGCTCCGGCAATAGATACCACTTCATAGCTCCATCACAGGTGTAGCGGCTTTGTGTGGGCGCGGCATGCGCTGATTGAGCCGCCAGTTGAGGGGCATAAAGCAGTTGAGCGAAAACGGTTTGCCCCTTTGCCGTCCGCTTGAGGATCATGTCCCCCTTTTCCGCGGAAACCCCGGCAGTTGCGAAGAGCTGCCGGGGTTTCTGTCGTTTGAAGGCTAGATTGATTGACGACGATTAAGGCGCCGAGCCGGTGGTCCGGCACGCGCAACGTGTGGCCTCAGCAACTTGCAGGCCACGGCAGCGTCTCCCCCACCGCGCCCCGCGCTATACTCGTCCGCATGGACATCAACGCACGCAACATAGCAACAACCGCCGCCGACGCGCCAACGACGCCGGCCGCTCCCGCGCCCGTCGTGGGGCGCTTCGCCCCGTCGCCCTCGGGCCGTATGCACCTGGGCAACGTGTTCAGCTGCCTGTGCGCATGGCTTTCGGCCCGCAGCCAGGGCGGCAGCATCGTGTTACGCATTGAGGACCTGGACGATCGCTGCAAGCGCCCGGAACTTGCCGCCCAATTGATTGACGACCTGGCCTGGCTGGGGCTGGAGTGGGACGAAGGCCCCTACTACCAGCACGACCGCCTAGACCTGTACGAGAGCGCCTTGCGCCGGCTGAAAGACGCCGGCCTCACCTATCCCTGCTTTTGCACACGCGCCGAGCTCCACGCCGCGAGTGCACCGCACGCGAGCGACGGCACGCCCATCTACCGTGGCGCCTGCCGAAGTCTTTCGGCCGAGGAGGTGGCCCGCCGCAGCGCCCTGCGCGCCCCGGCCACACGTCTGCGCGTGCCCACCGTCGACGACCTCGCAGACGACGTGATCGAATTTGTGGATCGCACGTACGGCGCCCAATGCGAAGCACTCGCCACCGAGTGCGGCGACTTTTTGGTGCGCCGCAGCGACGGCGTGTTTGCCTATCAGCTAGCCGTGGTGGTCGACGACGCTGCCATGGGCGTCACCGAGGTCGTGCGCGGATGCGACCTGCTGGGGTCCACACCGCGCCAGATCTATCTGCAGCACCTGTTGGGACTGCCCACGCCGCACTACGGACATATTCCGCTGCTCATGGCACCGGACGGCCGCCGCCTTTCCAAACGAGACCGCGATCTGGACCTGGGCGAACTCCGCGCCCGCTTTGGCACGCCCGAAGCGCTGCTGGGCTGGCTCGCCGGGCAAACGGGCATCGCGCCGGACACCACGCCGCGCTCTGCCGAGCGGCTGGTCGAGCACTTTAGCTGGGATGTTATCCGCGCGCACCGAGAGAACATCGCTGTAACGGCCGAGTAGCCAAATACGCCCCACCCCTACGCAACATCCCAAGGCTGGAGTTCGTCGCCCAGGCGAACGATGCAGTCGTAGAGCACGGTATGGCGCTCGGTCGGGTTGGCATCCCGATGAAAATGCCCGTAGTACCAGCGCTTGTAGTCCAAGCGGTCTTCCAACTCGTCAAAAAATGCCGTAAGTCGATCGACGGCGGGGCAATTCCAGCCGGGCGCCGGATAGAGCGTGGGCGAAAGCATGCGCGTAGAGCAGGTGTGGGTGACCACGTAGTCGACCTTCCAGGCCACGCTGTCGAGCTTCGTCCGTGTCTCCTCAAAGTTGCGCTCGTCCGGCAACTCCTGCGGCCACCAGCTGGAATACGGAATGCGGTATTCCTTGTCCACGCTCGTGGCGCCGCCCATGATAAAGACCGTTGAGCCGTCGAGTTCAAAAACCTCGCCGCGCGTCAGGCGCCGTATGGGCGAGGTGTCCGACAGGCGCTGTGTCAGTCCGCCGTGCCACAACTCCATGGGTCGCTCCGCCCAGTGGTCGAAACGTTCGTGATTGCCGTCGACGAACAGCACGGTATAGGGGCGCGACTCCAGCCAAGCGATGTCGGCGCACTCCTCGGCAGAGAAATCCCACGGAAAGCCAAAGTCGCCGGCAATGATGAGATAGTCGTCGCTCGTCAGGCTTTCCCCAAGATCCCAATCGCGCAGCTTTTGCATGTCGAGGCCGCCGTGAATATCGCCCGTCACATAGACCGTCATCGGATCACCACTTCCCTGTAAGTCGCTAGCCCACATTCTGCACGATCACTAAGCCAACCGTTCCAGCCCTTCCATCCTTTAGGACCTACCCCTCGCTCTTCCATCCAAACGGGTCAAGCACCCAAAAAACCAGATCGAGCACGCCGCTGGTCATCATGGCACCGGCAAGGGCCATGCAAACATGCAGAGAACTGGCACTTCGGAGCACGTCAAATGGTCCCAGAACAGCCAGCAGCGCGACCGCCACGCCGGCCGCGCACAGCACAAGACACGGCCCTGCGTCCTTGACGCACTTCTTTGCAAGGTGCTTGGTGTTGCCACTCATCAATATCGAACTCCTTAGAGGGTCGTTTTTCAGATGCATGCCGCCGCGACGGAGCATGGCGGCAGGGTAAGTGTCACATATCGTGCGGACATCAATGGAGAAACCGCCTGCTCGACCAACCCTTGACGCCGTTTTGCATCGGTACCCCATCCCCCGCTATCGGGCTCTATTACTTTTTCCGCGAAGTGAGCGTCTGTTTTTGGACCCCTGGAGCATCCGCATTTTTCAACGGCATAAACGCAGGATTCTGGCATCAAAACCGCAGAGAACGGCGCCCTCAAAGTGTCAATGCTTCGGGGGTCCGATTTTGCTCGTTCACTTCTCGGGAAAAGTATTAGACCTCGCCGCGGGCCACTAATAATGACCCCTCTATACACACCCAAAAACTCATCCAACATTAATCTTGGCTCAAGAATCGCTTAATCTATAACCTGCACTATAGAGTTCGACCGAGGGCGGGGCGGCACCGCGCAACGCAGGCCGCCGAACGCAACGCTCGCGCCCGGGCAGATCGCCCGGCGTCGCGCCCATCGAACGAAAGGACAGGTCATGGACGACCTCGAAAAAGTTGAAACCATCCGCACCAAGTGCAACGTGAGCTACACCGATGCCAAGGCTGCGCTCGACGCCGCCGACGGTAACGTCCTGGACGCCATCATCTGGCTCGAGTCGCAGGGCAAGACCCAGACCACGTCGGCGCATGCCGCCACCGAGTCCGAGCCGGTCGATGAGCCCTCGGCCGAGATGGTCGCCGCGCAGGCCGCCTACGAGAAGTCGAGCGAAAAGACCGACTTTTCCAAGAAGATGGACAGCGTGTGGGAGTACCTCAAAAAGCTCTTCCGTCTGAGCCTGGACACCAAGTTTATCGCCACGCGCCGCGACGCGATCATCCTCAACATCCCCATCCTGATTCCCATCGTCGCCCTGTTTGCCTGGGGCGCCACGATATGGCTGATGCTGATTGGCCTGTTCTTTGGCATGCGCTACCGCATCGACAGCGACGGCGACGTGCCCGGCAGCATCAACAACCTTATGGATAGCGCTGCTAACGCCGCGGACGACATCAAGCAAAATCTCAACGACGACAAGTAATCGCAGACGGGGGCACGCATGGCACGAATCCTGATCGTAGAGGACGAGGAGAAAATCGCCCGCTTTGTGACACTCGAGCTGGAGCACGAGGGCTACCAGGTGGAGCACGCCGCCGACGGACGCACCGCCGTTGACCTGGCGTTGGAGCGCGACTACGATCTGATTCTGCTCGATGTACTGTTGCCGCAGCTCAACGGCATGGAGGTGCTGCGGCGCATACGCAAGCACAAGGATGCGCCAGTGATCATGGTCACCGCGCGCGATGCCGTGATGGACAAGGTTGCCGGGCTCGACGCCGGCGCCGACGATTACCTGACCAAGCCGTTTGCGATCGAGGAGCTGTTCGCACGGATCCGCGTGGCGCTGAAGCGCTCGGAAGCCGTGCGGGCGGCTTCGGGCGTTGGCGGCGGCGGGGCCGGGGCTGGCGTAGCGAGCGGCACGGCCGCCGGTATCGCCACAATGTCCCCGGCAACCGACACGGCCCAGACCGCTGCCGCGCCCTCCCCCGCCGCACTCGCCGTGGGTTCGGTCGCGCTCGATCCCGACCGCCGCGAAGTCACGGTCGGCGGCTCGCCCATCGCGCTCACGGCCCGCGAGTTCGATGTCCTCGCCCTGCTTATGACGCATGCCGGCTCCGTGCTCACGCGCGAGCGCATTGCGCACGAGGCGCTAGGCTACGACTATGTGGGCGACACCAACAACGTCGACGTGCACATCGCGCACCTGCGTGCCAAGATCGAAGACGCCGGCGGTGCCCGCATCATCCAGACCGTGCGCGGGGTGGGCTATGTCTGCCGCGCGTAACGACGAGGCCAAGCGCGTCACCTCCATCGCCCGCGCCATCAACTGGAGCTATATGTGGCGCCGCTTGGTGAGCTACGTCTGGCTGGATCTGTTACTGCTGCTTGTTGCGGCGGCGATCCTCGTCTATGGCTACAACCAGACGCTGCCCGATGGCTCGTTTACCGCGGGATGGATCCCCAGCGCCAGCGTTCGCAGCATGTCGCTGACGCCCGCGCGCGGCTGGGACCTGACAACGCTCACCTATACCGTCGAGTTTGCGCGCACCACCAAGACCTTCCCCCTCGCGCAGGACCTCGTCGCGCTATGGCCTCTCTACCTTGTCGTTGTGGGTTGGCAGGTCATCAGCGTGCTCAACATGCTCGGCGGCGCCCGCCGCGTGCGCCGCACCATGGCGCCGCTCAACGACCTGGCCCTGCGTGTGGACGAGCTCGGCCGCATGCAGCTCGCCGGCGGCAAGATGGAAACGCTGGAGCAGGCCATCGAGCGCGCAAGCGTCGACTCACCGAGCGTCGCCACCGGCGACGCCGACCTGGCGAGCATCGAGGTCGCACTCAACCGCCTGCTGCGCCAGATGCAAGAGGCAAAGCTGCAGCAGATGCGCTTTGTCAACGATGCGAGTCACGAGCTGCGCACGCCCATCGCGGTGATTCAGGGTTACGTGAACATGCTCGACCGCTGGGGCAAAGACGACCCGGACGTGCTGGCAGAATCCATCACCTCGCTCAAAGCCGAAAGCGAGCATATGCAGGAGCTCGTGGAGCAGCTGCTGTTTTTGGCACGCGGCGATGCCGGTCGCACCGTGCTGCGGCGCGCGAATACCAACCTGGCTGCACTGGTCGGCGAGGTTTGCGAAGAATCACAGATGATCGATGCCGGGCACACATATCGGCTGGCGTATGATGCCGCACTTACCGGCGACCCGCGCTGCAACGCATCGGTTGACGTGGCACTCGTGAAGCAGGCGCTGCGCGTGATCGTGCAGAACGCCGCCAAGTATTCGAACGCGGGCACGTCCATCAGATTTGGCGTAGTGCCGGATGCGAGCGCGGGCACGATCGACATAAGTGTTGAGGACGAGGGTATCGGCATGAACCAGGAATCCGCAGCTCACGCTTTTGAACGGTTCTACCGCGCCGACAACGCACGCGATGCCGGCGCGCAGGGCTCGGGTCTGGGGCTCGCCATTGCCAAGTGGATCGTCGACAGCCATGGCGGTGTCATCGGCGTGACCTCAGTCGAGGGCGTCGGCAGCCGCTTTACGATTCGCCTGCCGCGGTAGGGGCGTCTCTCACGAATCGAAGGTGAATGCTTTTCCGCGAAGTGAACGACCTATTTTGGACCCCCGAAGCATCCACACTTTTTGACGCCAAAACTGCAGGAAAAACCTTACGAAACCGCAGGAAACGGTGCCTCCAAAGTGTCGATGCTCCAGAGGTCCGATTTCACTCGTTCACTTCGCGGAAAAGCATTCACCTTCGTTTTACGGCAGCCCGTCAGTCACCCTCTCGGCATTAAAAATGGGGTAAGGCCACGTGGCCTTACCCCATTTTTCGTTAGCTATGGCAGCTTGTGCGCTACTCGCGGCACAGGTGCACGGCGAAGCCGGCGAACTCGCGCTTAAAGTACACGAGCTTAGTGCCGCCGTCGGGCAGCAGCACGCGCGACTCCTCGTTGACCTCGAGCCCGCGCTCGGCAAACCACTTCTCGGCCGCATCGATGTCGTTGACGGCAAAGCCGATGTGGCCCTTGGTGCCACGACCGTTCTGCTTCATGACCTCGATCAGCGAATCGTTAAAGTACGAAACCGGGGTCTCGATAACGGGCAGGCCCATCATCGTCGAGAACAGCTCCGCGATCTCCAGGGCATCTGCCGGGTCGGTGGCGTTAATGCCCACATGGGCAACGCGCATGCCAAAGAGCTCGACCGGATTGGCGTTCTGCTCACTCATACAGTCAGCGCCTACTGAGCCATGACGTCGAGGACGGCCTTCTCGGCAGCGACGCGGTTCATGCCGGTCATGAAGGGCACGCCGCTCACGTACGGGCAGGTGAGGCCCTCGGGGGCAACGGTGGTGGCGATCAGCAGATCGGCGCCCTCGTCGCAGTAGTCCTTGGCCTCGGAGATGGCGCACTGCACGATCTCGTACTTGCCGGCATAACCGTTGGCGTCGAGCAAGGTGGCGACCTTCTGGGCAACAAGCGTGGAAGTGGCAGCGCCAGCACCGCAAGCCAAAACGATCTTCTTCATAGGTAGTGTCTCCCTTCATGGTTTACTTTAGGTAAGTGTACCGCAGCGAGCGATGGCACTCAGCCTCGATGAGCTTTTATGCCAGTTTGCTTGCGCGCTGCGTATAATACATCTAGTACGTGTTGCCATACCGCTCGCTTTACGAGCGACTAAGGATCCTAATATGCCCGATTCCCGCACACTCTGGACCGCCGTCGTTATCATCTGCATCGCCGTGTCGGTGTTCTTTAGCGTCAAAAAACGTACCACGTTCAAACGCCTGCAGCAGCTTATGGCCGCCAAGCAGTGGGACGAGTTTGATCGTTTGCTCGACGCCAAACTCACCAGCATGCTGTACCCGCGCTACAACCGTGATTACCTGCGCCTGAACTCCTATCTGCTGCGCGAGGACCACGAGCGCGTCGACGAGATGTTCGACCTGCTGCTGGGGCTCAACCTGCCCAAGATGCAGCGCGTCGACCTGGTGATCAAGGCCTTTAACTACTACGTTGGGCAGGAGGATCGCAAAAAGTCCAAGGAGCTTCTGCACGAGATCAAGGGCTTTGAGGGCGGTCAGGCCGAGGCGGTCGCACACGAATGCCAGCTGATGTACGACACGATGATCCTCAAGCGCCACAACGACATTCCCGAACTGGAGCGCATGCTCGAGGATGTCGGCGACGACCCGGTCAAGCGCTGCCGCTTGGAGTACCTGCTGGCCCTGCAGTACCAAAACAAGGGCGACGAGGCAAAGTTCCAAGAGTTCCTCGAGAAGTCGGGCCAACACTCGATGGCCGTCAACGCGTAACGGACGGCTTGTGCTAGACTTCTAATCTTACGGGGGCGTGGCGGAATTGGCATACGCAGGAGACTTAAAATCTCTCGCCGCAAGGATTGTGGGTTCGAGTCCCACCGCCCCTACCATGTAGTGCTTACGAGCCCGTGTCCCCCAGGGATGCGGGCTCGTTTCTTTTGCACGCCGGTGGGGCTCGAACCCGCGAGGGGGCGAGCGTTAAGCAAACGCGGAGCGTTTGTAGCGAGCCGGCGAGGGCGCCGGCAGGCGACCGAGGCCGGTGCGTATTTGCTGCGCAAATTCGCAGACGTCCCACCGCCCCTACCACGCATTGTTTACGAGCCCGTGTCCCCCGGAGACGCGGGCTCGTTTCTTGTGGATGCCGACACGGATGATAAGTTGCGGTGGAATAGTTCTTGTTTATGCTGTTTACCAGCCTATTTAAGAACTATTTCACCGCAGCTTAGGTTGATACTCCCACATTTTTCGATGGAAGAACGTGGTTGTCTCGCACATTTTTCGATGGAAAAACGTGGTTGTCTCGCACATTTTCCAAGGGAAACGCGCATATGGCCTTATACTAGCCGAGAGGGTTGGGAGGCAATATGCAACGACAGCTTATGAGTGAACTTATCGCTTGGAAATCAAGGGCGAATCGCAAACCTCTCTTGCTTAAGGGAGCCCGCCAGACAGGAAAGACGTGGCTTCTTAACAAATTCGCAAGCCAGCAGTATCGAAACGTCATTCGTTTTGACTTTATGCTCGAGCCGAGCGCACGTTCGCTGTTCGATGGGGACCTCGACCCCAAGCGCATCATCTCCCAGATAGAACTCCTAAGTGGCCAAACCATAACGCCGGCAGACACGCTCATCATCTTTGACGAGATCCAAGAGGCACCGCGCGGCATCACCTCGCTCAAGTACTTCAACGAGCTTGCGCCCGAATACCATATCGTCGCAGCCGGCTCCTATATGGGCCTCGCGCTCCGGCGCGAAAACGAGTCATTTCCCGTCGGCAAAATCGACCAGCTCACCATGCGTCCCATGGGGTTTACCGAGTTCGTTCGCGCCGTCGATGGCAACCCGCTCGCCGACGCCATCCTTGCCGCAGACATGAATCTTCTGGCAAACGTTACCGAAAAGCTCGAGCACTTGCTCAAGGAATACCTCGTTGTCGGCGGCATGCCCGAAGTCGTCTCCGCCTTCGCCGCGACCCGCGATTTCATCGAAGCCCGCAGGCTTCAGCAACAAATCATCGAGGCTTACGAATCTGATTTTGGCAAACATGCGCCCGCCCGCATTGTCGAGCGCATGAGGCTGGTTTGGAAATCCCTCCCCGGCCAGCTTGCAAAGGAAAATAAAAAGTTCATCTACGGAGCCCTTCGCCCCGGGGCGCGCGCACGCGATTTCGAAGAGAGTCTCCAGTGGCTCATGGATTACGGAATCGTTCATAAGGTGCCGCGCGTTTCCGCTCTCAGGGCACCGCTTTCGAGCTATGAGGACCTCTCAGGCTTCAAGCTGTTTTGCATCGACACCGGCATCCTCGGCGCGCTCTCCAACCTCCCACCGACCATCGTCCTGGACGGCTCCGCTGTTTTCACCGAGTTTAAGGGCTCGCTCACCGAGCAATATGTCGCACAGGAACTCTTACTGCAAGGCAAAAGCCCCGCGTACTGGTCCTCTACCTCTGGCAATGCCGAAACCGATTTTGCTATCGATCACATGGGGGCTGTACTTCCGCTTGAGGTCAAGGCGGCGGAGAACCTTAAAGCGAAGAGTCTGAAAATAGCCTGCGAAAAATTCAAACTCATGCGTTGCGTGAGGACCTCCCTGGCGGCATATAGAGACGAGGACATGCTCGTCAATATTCCGCTTTGGGAGATTGGGCAAATCGACAGGCTGGCATAAGTAGCTAAAATAGCCCCGTCCCAAAAAGACTAGTTTTAGAGGGTGCTCAGGCTCGGGGCCCATGCGATGGTGGGGGTCGCGCCGTCGAGAGTCTCGTTGATGGTGGCGGCCATGCCGGCAAGCAAGCTGTTCTCGCTTACGGTGAGCGTGTCGTAATTGCCAGCGCGCATGAGCTCGCGAATTACCACGGCACCGGCCAAGATCACGCCCGCGCGTTTGGGCTGCACGCCTGGCAGCGCGGCGATGCCTGCAACATCCAGCGTGGACATGCGCTCGATAGCGGCCGAGACCTGCTCCATCGAAAGCTCGCGCAGGTGCACAAAACTCGAGTCGTACGGCTCCAGCTCGTGAACGAGCGCCACGAGCGTGGTGACGGTGCCACCCACCGTGACCAGGCGCTCGGCACGCTCAAAATCGACGGGCAGGCCCTCAAAATAGGCAGCGAACTGCTCGCCCGCCCAGTTGGCGGCGGCAGCAAGCTCGCCGTCCGTTGGCGGCAATGCCGAGAAAAACCGCTCCGTCACACGACGGCAGCCAATGTCCAGCGAACGCGTGCCCTCCAGCGCAAAGACCCCACGCTCCGGTGCGTACACACCCGTCGCGAGTTCCGTGGACCCGCCGCCCGAATCCGCGACAATAATGCGCTCGCCTGCAAAGTCGTGCGCCACGCCAAAAAACGTCAGGCGCGCCTCGACCTCGCCCGGAATCACCTGCGGCTCAAGCCCCAGATCGCGCAGGCCGTCCAGCAGCAGTGCGGCATTGGATGCATCGCGCGCGGCGCTCGTGCAGGTGGTGCAGATGCACGCGACCCCAAAGGCACGTGCCTCGTCCACAAACATGCGGCATGCGGCAAGCACGCGCTCAACGGCCGCCTCGCAAAAGCGCCCCGTCGCGTCGACACCCTCGCCTAGATCGGTAATCTCGGTATGCTTGGACGATTCCACGATCGCCCCGCCCTCGACCTGGGCCAGCACCAGTCGCGACGACACCGTTCCCAAGTCAATCGCCGCCACCTTATATCGTTTGCAATTCGTCATTGCAGGCTCCCCTCCGGGCGCTATTCGCCGCTGGACGCGACCGTCTGACCCTCGACGCCGTTAAATCCAAACAGCATGTCGAGCGTCTGGATGTACCACGGCGCGTCCTTGCCCACCTCTTCGATCTCTTTGGCCACTTCGCTGGCCTTTTTGGCGTTCGACGACTTCTTGCTCGAAGACGAATCCGAATCGTCGTCCAGGCCCAGCACGTCAATCTTGGTCTCGCCGGGCATCACCAGGCCCAGATCCTCGGTCGCCGCGTCCTTAATGCCCTCCTCCGAGAGCAGTTTGTCGACGCTTTTCTGCAGCTCGTCGTTGTACTGCTGGCGAATCTCGACCTGCTTGGCCAAGATGTCGCTCGAGCGTTTGGCAACGTAGAGGTCGCGCACGGGAAAGTACAGGCTCACGAGCACCAGGGCAACGACAATACCGATAAACAGTCCACGCTGGGGCCCATGGGTAAAGTCGTAGATTGCCTTAATCACCGCGTTGTCGTTGGCGTAGTGCATGAAGTCCGAGCCCGAAAGACGGCTCGAGGGCTTGGTCGACTTGTCGTGCGCTTGAGCAGACGGGCGCGATTCGTACGTCGCGCGCGACGGACGGTCCGGGCGATGCGTCGACATATTCGTTTGAGCATGGGAGTGCGAAGTGCCCGGCGTGCGATGCGTGGGACGGTCAGCACCCGTATATTCGGGCCCGCCAAGCTGCACCGAATGCGCGCGGCGAGACGACGGCTCACGCGAACCGGCGGAATAGTACCTGTTGTCGTAAATCTGATCCATGTGCGCCTTGTGCGGTTGAGGTTTGTTTGCGCTAAGTATTCTAGTTATAGCACGAGCGCGCGCACCGCCTTCGGCAGCCTTTGCTCGACATAAAAAAGGCGCTGAGCCACACGGCCCAGCGCCCAATAGCGGCCATCAGAAGTCGAACAGAGCCGAGTCAACCCCGCCCCCGCGAGCACCGCCCGTTTAGCGAATGTTGTAGAACGCGGCCTTACCGGCGTAGCGCGCGCTGCCCTCGAGCTCATCCTCGATGCGGATGAGCTGGTTGTACTTGGCAATACGGTCACTGCGGCACGGGGCGCCCGACTTGATCTGGCCGGCGTTGACGCCCACAACGAGGTCGGCGATCGTGGAGTCCTCGGTCTCGCCGGAGCGGTGGCTCACGATGCAAGCGTATCCGGCCTCCTTGGCGGTCTCGATGGCCTCGAGCGACTCGGTGAGCGTACCGATCTGGTTAACCTTGACCAGGATTGCGTTGGCGGCACCCAGCTCGATACCCTTCTTGAGGCGCTCGGTGTTGGTGACGAACAGGTCGTCGCCCACCAGCTGCACCTTGTTGCCAATGCGACGGGTCAGCTCGACCCAGCCGTCCCAGTCCTCCTCGGCCATGCCGTCCTCGATGGAGATGATGGGATAGGTGTCGACGAGCTTTTCCCAGTAATCAACCATCTGGGCGCTCGTGTACTCCACGCCCTCGCCCTTGAGCTCGTACATGCCGGTCTCGGCGTTGTAGAACTCGGTCGAGGCCGGGTCCATGGCGTACATGAAGTCGACGCCGGGCTTAAAGCCGGCCTTCTCCACGGCCTTGGTGATGTACTCGAACGGCTCGGCATTGGTCTTGAGGTTGGGCGCAAAGCCGCCCTCGTCGCCCACGCCGCCGCCCAGGCCGGCCTCGTGCAGCACGCCCTTGAGGGTGTGGTAGACCTCGGCGCACCAACGCAGGCCCTCGGCAAAGCTCGGGGCGCCCACCGGCATGATCATGAACTCCTGGAAGTCAACGTTATTGTCGGCATGGACGCCACCGTTGAGGATATTCATCATAGGCGTGGGCAGCAGGTGGGCGTTGACGCCGCCCAGGTACTGGTACAGCGACAGGCCCGCCGACTCGGCAGCGGCGCGGGCGACGGCCAGCGACACGCCCAGGATGGCGTTGGCACCGAGCTTGGTCTTGTTGGGGGTACCGTCCGCGGCAATCAGCGCGGCATCGACGGCGCGCTGGTCGAAGGCGTCGAGGCCCACGACGGCGTTAGCGCACTCGTTATTGACGTGCTCGACGGCCTGCGAAACGCCCTTGCCCAGATAGCGGCCCTTGTCGCCGTCGCGCAGCTCACATGCCTCAAAGGCGCCGGTCGAAGCACCCGAAGGCACCATTGCGCGGCCAAAGCTGCCGTCCTCGAGCACGACCTCGACCTCGACGGTGGGATTGCCGCGGCTGTCGAGCACCTCGCGACCGTAGACGTCCAAAATATCGCTCATGTTGTCTCCCTCTCACTTGGAAACGTAGTGGATGCAAGCGACTGGCCGACTGTGCACCATCGGTGTGCCTCCGTAAGTTAGCCATGTCGCACTTTTTGCATTATGCCCTAAGTTAGCCAAGGGATACATATGAATTGGAGAAATCATTCTTTGGGGCGCTTGTTTTTGCACCGAGCATTCATCTCTAGAGGTCGCCCCCCCCCATTAAATTCTTCTATCGGCATACCGTCTTTACCTGGCTTGCGAATGAAAGAGCCAATAATGTGCTTTTACATCGTGCAAAGTTCTGGATATCGTGCAAATCTAAGGGTCTGAAGTTCTGGATATCGTGCATAATCAGGTCATAAAAGTTCTGGATATCGTGTACGAGGTAGCCATGCTTAAACGAAAAGCCTATGACAAACTACTAAAATGGAAGCATGAAAGCGCTGGTAAAACAGCACTTCTTATTGAAGGAGCCCGTCGCGTCGGCAAGAGCACGCTTGCCCGCATGTTTGGAGAAACCGAATACAAGTCCTGCCTTGTCATTGATTTCTTTCAAGCACCTGCCGAAGTTAAGCAATATTTTGAGGACTACCGCACCGACTTCGACTCGCTTTTCCTCTATCTCTCGGTTTTCTATAACGTCAAACTCTATGAACACGAGACGCTTATCGTCTTTGACGAGGTCCAGATGTACCCGCAAGCACGCGGACTCATCAAGTATCTCGTTGCAGACGGACGTTACGACTACATCGAAACTGGATCCCTGCTCAGCATCAAGCAGAACATTAAAGATATCGTCATCCCATCCGAGGAAGAGTCTCTGGAACTTGAGCCCCTCGACTTTGAGGAGTTTCTTTGGGGCATGGACGAAAAGGGGCTGGCCGATCTCATTCGCATGAGTTTTAACAAGATGAAGCCGCTCCCCGATGCCCTACATCGCAGAGCGCTCTCCCTTATGCGCGAATACATGCTCGTAGGCGGCATGCCTGAGCCGGTATCCATCTATGTTGAACAGCGCGCTTTTGCGCCCGTCGACGCTTCGAAGCGCCGAATCGTCCAGCTCTATCGCAACGATATCTCTCGTTTTGCAACCGGTTACGAATTCAAAGTCGTCTCCGTACTTGATGGCATCCCGGGTCAGCTCTCTAGGCACGAAAAGCGATTCAAGCTTTCCTCACTTGATAAAAACGCACGCATGCGCACCTACGAAGAAGCCTTCTTTTGGCTGGCAGACGCGCGAATTGCCAATATCTGCTATGCCGCAAGCGAACCGAGCGTGGGCCTTTCACTCAGCATGGAGCAAACGGCCCTCAAGTGCTACATGGCAGACACCGGCCTGCTTGTAACGCTTGCCTTCTCTGACAACAACGATACCGATGAAGACGTTTACAGGGCCGTGCTTCGCGGCGACATCGGATTGAACGAAGGAATGCTTACCGAAAACTACGTTGCCCAATCTCTAAAGGCCAATGGACACAGGCTCTTCTTTTATTCCCAAAGCGGAAAGAAGGAGGGGGAGGAGCGCATGGAAATCGACTTCCTCGTTACCCGACCCTATGTCAACGCCGCTGGAAAGCCGCGCATCAGCCCCATCGAAGTTAAGTCGCCGCGCAAATACGGGACCATCTCCCTCGATCGGTTCCGCGCACGCTTTAACAAAAAAATCGGGACGGCATATGTGCTGCATCCTAAACAACTCGAGTGGGATGCCGAAGCACAGCTGGCACATCTTCCGCTGTATATGGCCTTTTGCTTGTAGAGACCTCTCTGTGAATGGATACCGTGAGAGACGCAGGTCTCACTCGCTTGCTTTTGCTTGGTCCCACAGGTCATTGAGTTGAGCGGTTGAGCAGACGGCGAGGTCATCGCCCGCCTCGCGCGCAGCAGCCTCCATCGCGGCCCAACGGTGGCGGAACTTTGCCGTGCTCGCACGCAGAGCACTCTCGGCGTCTATGCCCTCCTTGCGCGCAACGTTGACCAGGGCAAAGAGCAGGTCGCCAAACTCCATCTCGCGCTCGGGCGAGCCGGGAGTCTCGGCCTCAAACTCGGCGCGCTCCTCGGCGACCTCGTCCCACACGTCCTGGACTGTCTCCCACTCAAAGCCCACGGCAGCCGCCTTGCGCGACACCTTCTGAGCCTGCATCAGCGCCGGCAGATGCGTGGGCACGCCGTCGAGCAGGCCCTCGGGCGCAGCCTCGCCCGCTGCCACGGCCTTGTCCTTTGCAGCCTTCTCGGCAAGCTTAACCTCGTCCCAGATCTTGAGCACCTCATCGGAGCTCTCGGCGTCCGCATCGCCAAACACGTGCGGATGACGACGGATGAGCTTGGCGTCGATATCGCGTGCCACATCGGCAAGTGTAAACTCGCCGGCGTCCGCCGCAATCTGCGCATGCAGTACCACCTGCATGAGCACGTCGCCCAGCTCCTCGCGCAGATGCGCCACGTCGTCCGCCTCGATGCAATCGAGCGCCTCGTAGGCCTCCTCGATCATGTTCTTGCCAATGCTGCGGTGCGTCTGCTCGCGGTCCCACGGGCAGCCATCGGGCTGACGCAGACGCCAGATAGTCTGCACCAAATGCTGCAGCTCGGCCGACACGTCGACCAGCGTGGACAGATCGCGCGAGCCCTCGGCATTTTGCCGAGCCATGTGCTGCGCCATGATTATTTCTCCTCCAGGATCACGTGACGGAATGCGCCGCCCTCGTAGATGCCGTAGCTGTGCGTGCCGTCCTTGGGGATGCTCACGCTGCCGGGGTTGAAGAGCCATAGGCCCGGGCGTGCCTCGCTTGCCTCGTTAACCTTGATATGCGTGTGGCCGTAGACGAGCGCGGAGCCCTCGGGCAGCGCGGGCACGTGGTCGACGCTGTTGTGCATGCCGGCGCCAAAGACGTGGCCGTGCGTCAGGAACAGTTCACGGCCGGCCTCATCGAACAGCGTGGCGTAGTCCGCCATGACGGGAAAGTCGAGCACCATCTGGTCGACCTCGGCGTCGCAGTTGCCGCGGACGGCGATGATGCGGTCGGCCAGGGCGTTGAGCAGCGGAATCACGCGCTTGGGGGCGTAGTCGCGCGGCAGGTCGTTGCGCGGGCCGTGGTAGAGCAGGTCGCCCAGCAGCACGATGCGGTCGGGCTGCTCGGATTCGATTGCGGCGACCAGACGCTCGGTCCAGTATGCCGAGCCGTGAATGTCGGAAGCGATGAGGTATTTCATGGGAGGGTCCTTTCGGATGGGGTTGATGTGGCCAGGCGCGAGATGTGGCCGGGCGCGCTATTCAAATCGCAGTGCCAAGGCTTGTGCCGCCTGCATCACGCGCTGGAGCGGCGCGTTGTGCTCGCGGGCAAGACGGGCGCAATCCTCGTACTCGGGAGCCGCGCGCTCGCTGCCGTCGGGCAGGGTCGCCACCTTAACGGATACCTCGCCCCAAGGCGTTGTCACCTGCTCGAATCGGCGCGGCAGGCAAACGCGTTCCATCACCTGGCGACGAACGGCGTTGGTCGTGGTCTCCAAAAAGATAATCGTCTGTAGGCACTCGATATCCTCGTGCGAGCAGATCACCTGCAACTGCCATCCGGGGCGGCCCTTTTTGCAGTAGAGGGGCAGCCAGTGCACCTCGCGGGCGCCGGCCCCGCGCAGGCGGTCGGCGGCATAGGCGAGCACCTCGGGCGACGCGTCATCGATGTCGCACTCCAGCTTGACGATAGTTTCGGGCGCATCGGTCTCGCGAGACAGCGGAGATGTGCTATCGCATTGCATACGGTCTGGATCCTTTCCGCACGGACTCGTTTTGCTCACTCAAACGCTAGCACATCGGACAATGGCACAGGCGTGACTTTCGTCCGTCGCCGCCCTCGCCCCTATCCAAACATGTACATCAGCCTCCAAACATGTCATTTCTTGTCGGTTTTGGAGGCTGACGTACACGTTTTGGAGCGGGGCCGCACACGATCAGAATCGCGCCCGCACTCCGTCCACCATAAAGTTCGCTGCACTCAACAATTTTGAACTTTCTACGCAGTTCATCGGCCAAAAAATAACCCTCGGCATACTTACCCGCTGCACGATGCTACTCTAGTTGCATTTGGCTAACTAAGCGGCTGCCGAGGACCCAGCCCGGCACCGTTACGGCATAGGAGGTTTCATGTTCGAGAAGCGGCTCTTCTCCCTGGTTCCGCAGGCAACGCCCCACATTATGGCAAGCGTCCTGTTTAAGTGGATCGCGCTCATGGCAAACATCACGGTGATGTGGGTGCTTGCGCGCATCTTGGGCGGCATCGTCACGGACGGTCTTTCCGCCGCGCTCGCCGTCGACGCCCTCGCGCAGGCGGCCCTGCCGCTCGCCGCCGCCATCATCGTGCGCGCCGCCTCCATCTACCTGGCCCAACGCGCCGGCGACAAAGCCGCGTTCGAGGCCGTCCGCCGCGTGCGCTCGCTCGTCTACGACAAGCTCACCGCACTCGGCCCCTCCTACACCGAAACCGTCCCCACGGCCGAGGCCGTCCAGACCAGCGTCGAGGGCGCCACGCAACTCCAGGTGTACTTTGGCGGTTACCTGCCGCAGCTCTTCTTTGCCGGCTTGGCACCCATCACGCTGTTTGTGCTACTCGTGGGCCAGGCGGGTCTTCCCGCCGCGCTGCTGCTCGCCTGCGTTCCGGTCATCCCCGTCTCCATCATGATGGTCATGCGCAACGCCAAAAAGATCGGTGCCGAGTACTGGGGCAGCTATGTCGATGTGGGCGGCATGTTCCTGGAGGCCGTGCAGGGTCTCACCACCCTTAAGGTCTACCAGGCCGATCGCAGCTGGCACGAGCGCATCAACGCCGAGTCCGAGCGTTTCCGCACAGCGACCATGCGCCTGCTGGTGATGCAGCTGCGCTCCATTTGCGTCATGGACCTGGTCGTCTATATGGGCGCCGCGCTCGGCATTATCGTAGCCGCGCTGCAGCTCACCACGGGCAAGATCGGCTTTGAGTCTGCCTTCCTCATCGTCTTTCTGTCGCAGGAGTTCTTTTTGCCCATGCGCCGCCTGGGATCGCTGTTCCACACGGCCATGAACGGCATGGCCGCCTCGCGCCGCATGTTTGGCATTTTGGATACGCCCGAGCCCGAGCGCGGCGATGTTGAGCTTGACGGTCGCGGCGATATCGAGCTCGCGGGCGTGAGCTATGCATACGGCGACCGCACGGTGCTGGACAGCGCCAGCGCGACCATTGCGCACGGCTCGCTCGTGGCACTCGTGGGCGAAAGCGGCGGCGGCAAGTCCACACTCGCGGGGATTATCGCGGGCCGCAAGGGTGCCTACCGTGGCAGCGTTCGCATTGGCGGCGTCGAGCTGCGCGATGCCACGGCCGCCTCACTCATGCGCGCCGTCACCCTGGTGCCCACCAACGGCTACCTGTTTGCCGGCACCCTGCGCGACAACCTGCTGCTCGCCCAGCCCAACGCCACCGATACCGAGCTTTTGCGCGCGCTCGACCGCACGCGCGTGGCGGCCTTTGTGCAGGCCAACGGCGGGCTCGACATGGTGATTAACGAGGGCGGCACCAACCTTTCGGGCGGCCAGCGCCAGCGCGTGTGCATGGCCCGCGCCCTGCTGCATGACTCGCCGATCTATGTGTTTGACGAGGCTACGAGCAACGTCGATGCCGCAAGCGAGGCCGCGATCGGCGAGGTCATCGCATCGCTTGCCGGCGAGCACACTGTAATTGTGGTGGCGCACCGCCTGTCGACGATCGTAGACGCCGATCAGATCCTGGTGCTGGAGCGTGGCCGTATTGCCGAGCGCGGGACTCACGGCGAGCTCTTGGCCACCGCGGGCGTCTATGCACGCATGTGGGATAGCCAGGAGCAGCTCTCGGCATATGCGTATGCGGAGGATGATGCCGAGGATGCTGGCGCGGATGAGGCTGTTGACGGCAGCGCCGCCTGTACCGATGGCCTCAACGGTGCTGGTTCGTCTTCCGCTGCCGCGGCGCCTGACTCCGGCCGCGCCCGTCGCTCGGCGCCGTCCATCATGTGGCGCATGATGGGGCTCGTCCGACCGCTTGCCGGCTGGCTTGTTTTGGCCGTTACCCTGGGCAGCATTGGCATGCTCACCGCCGCGTTCGTGCCGGCCTTTGGCGCCCTTGGTCTTATGGCCGCGCTGGGCCGGAACGCCTTGGGGCTTGGTCTTATCGCAGCATGCGCGGCCTGTGCCGCCTGCGGCATCGCACGCGGGCCGCTCCACTACGGCGAGCAGCTCTGCAACCATTACATCGCATTCCGTCTGCTCGCACACATTCGCGACCTGGTGTTTGGCGCCCTGCGCCAGCTCGCCCCCGCCAAGCTCGAGGGCCGCGGCAAGGGTGAGCTCGTGAGCCTGGTCACCTCGGATATTGAGCTGCTCGAGGTCTTCTACGCGCACACCATCTCGCCCATTGCCATAGCTCTGGTCTGCACCGTTGTGTTTGAGGGCTTTTTGCTGGCTGTGAGCCCCGAGCTCGCGAGCATCGCGCTCGTGGCCTACGCGGTCCTGGGCGTGCTGCTGCCCCTGATCTCGGCCAAGGCATGCGGCACCACCGGCCGCCAGAGCCGCGAGGGCGCGGGCAAGCTGGGTGCCTTTGTGCTCGACAGTCTGCGCGGCGCATCCGAGACTATCCAGTTTGCCGGTGGCGCCGATCGTAGCCGTGCCCTGGGCAAGCTGACCGAGCAAGTCGGCGCCGTGGACGCGCGCCTCAAGCGCCGCCAAGCGGCCAGTGAGGCCGTAGCCGATGCGCTTATTCTTGCGGCCAATCTGGTGATGCTCGGACGTGCGCTGCAGCTGGTGGCTGCGGGAACGATTGACTTTGCCGCAGCGTTTGTCGCCGTCTTTACCTTTGTGTCGTCGTTTGGCTCGGTGATGGCCGTGAGCCGCCTGGGCGCCTCACTGCAGGAGACGCTCGCCTCGGGCGCGCGCGTGCTCGATTTGCTCGACGAGCAGCCCCAGTGCGCCGAGGTCTCCGACGGGCAGGACGTTGGGTTTGCCGGCGCCGCAGCCGAGCATGTGAGCTTTAGCTATGCGAGCGGCGTGGACGCGGGCGGTGCCGACACCACAGAGCAGGCCGCGAACAACCCCGCCTCGAGTCTCATCCTCGACGACGTGACCTGCACCTTTGCGCCCGGCACCATGACCTGCATCATGGGACGCTCGGGCTCGGGCAAGTCGACGCTGCTTAAGCTGCTCATGCGCTTTTGGGACCCCGCAGCCGGCACCATCACGGTGAGCGGCGTCGATGCCCGCCACATCAACACGGCGAGCCTGCGCAGCCACGAGGCCTATATGACCCAGGACACGCATCTGTTCTGCGGCACCGTACGCGAGAACCTGCTGGTCGCGCACGCCAACGCCACCGATGCCGAGCTGCTCGACGCTTGCCGCTCCGCCTCACTCACCACGCTCATCGACCGTCTGCCGCAGGGACTCGACACGCCCGTTGCCGAGCTGGGCGACTCGCTTTCGGGCGGCGAGCGCCAGCGCATCGGCCTTGCGCGCATCTTCCTCAACGACGCACCCTTCATCTTGCTCGACGAACCCACCAGCGCGCTCGATGCCCTCAACGAGGCGTCCGTGATGCAGGCGATCGACGAGCTCAAGCGTCGCGGCAAGACCATTGTGCTGGTAAGCCACCGTGCCAGCACCTGCGCGTTTGCCGATTTCTCGCTTTCGGTCGAGCACGGGAGGCTGAGCTAATGGCGCGCCAGGTCGACACACCGGAGCTGGCACGCAAACGTGAGCGCGAGGCCCAAATGGTGTCGCAGATGATTGCGCTGTGGTGTCGTGGACATCATGGCAGCGAGCATGCGGTCAAACAGGCTGGCGACGATGAGCCCGTGCGCGTGAAGCTCGGACTCCGAACCATTACGCTCTGCCCCGAATGCGCCGAGCTGCAGAAATACGCCGTCGCGCGCATTGGGCACTGCCCCCACATGGGCACCAAGACATTTTGCTCGGCCTGTCCTTCGCATTGTTACCGGTCTGCCATGCGCGAGAAGATCCGCGAGGTCATGCGCTGGTCGGGACCACGTATGATCCGCTATCGCCCCATCACCGCCGTGCGGCACGCGATGGTAACAGTGCAGGCCAAACGCGTGGCGGCACGAAGCAAGTAGTCGCCGGCGCCGGCACGCGCCGCCTGTCCTTTCCCGTCGATTTCGGCCCCCGGTGCGCTCGTCTCATCGGGGGCCGCGCCGTTACAATGGAGCGGATTCACCAAATGCAAAGGAGTCGCCATGCCCGCCTGCCCTCTGGTCGATTGCCACACCCATACTTCGTTTTCGGATGGCCATGCCTCGTTTGAGGACAACGTCCGTGCCGCTGCTGCGGCAGGCTGCCGCGTCATGGTCTCGACTGACCACCTCACCCTGCCCGCCAGCATGGACGCCAACTGCGAAGTGCAAGTTGTCGAGGGCGACCTGACGGCGCATCGCCTGGCATTTGAGGACGCCCGCAAGCTCGCCGCGCAAATCGCGCCGGAGCTCGCCTTTATCTACGGTTTTGAATGCGATTGGTACGAGGGTTGCGAGCCCTTGGTGGAGCGCTGGTCCGCTGGTGCCGTAGTGCGCTTGGGCAGTGTGCACTGGATTGGCGATCCGGGCGATATCATGGCCGGCGCTGCGGGCACGGCAGGGACAGAGGACGTCGCGCGCCCCGATACGCCCGACTCACGCTGCGGCTGGATCGACGACGATACCAACCTGCATGTTTGGGAAAACCAGGGCGTGCGCGGCGTATGGGGGCGCTACGTCGACGACTGGTGCCGCGCCTGCGAAAGCTCACTCAACTTTGACGTGATGGCCCACCCCGACCTGGTCATGCGCTTTTCGAAGGAAGGCTTTGCACCCGACTTTGACCCCGCTCCGTTTTGGGGGCAGATGGCCGAGTGCGCTCACGACACTGGTCGCCGTGTCGAGGTCTCGACCGCCGCGCCGCGCAAGGGCCTCGACGACTATTACCCCTCGACGGGGCTTTTGCGTTGCTTCGCCCACGCCGAGGTGCCGATTACTTTTGGCTCGGACGCACACCGCGCCTGCGACATCTGCTGGAATATCCGCGAGGCCCAGACCCACGCCTACGACTGCGGCTACCGAACCTTCGATATCCCCCACCCCACCGGCGAATGGGAATCCACGCCCCTCGCCTAAGACTAGCCGTTAGGGACGTTCTTAAACGACTAGTGGCGGCGGGCGTTGAGCTCGCCGGCCAGTTCGTCGAGGGTGATGCCGTAGCGCTCGAGCGTCACGAGTAGGTGGTAGATCAGGTCGCCGGCCTCGTAGCGGATGTGATCGTGATCGTTATCCTTGCAGGCCATGATCACCTCACTCGCCTCCTCGGCAAGCTTCTTGAGCAGCTCGTCCTCGACGTCGGTCAGCAGGCGGGCGGTATAGCTCTCCTGCGGCGATGCGTCACGACGACCGTGAATCACCTCGGCCAGTCCCGTCAGCGTCTCGCCGATGTTTCCCGGCTGCACGTTAGCTGTTCTGACTCCCATGGTTATTTCCTCTCGTTACTGCAGCGTAAAGTAGGTACCGGTCTCATCGAACCGAGGCTTTGCGCCCTTTTTCTCAAAGAACTCGACGATAACGGCATGGGCCTCATCGAGCCTTTCCTTCTCGGCCTCGAGCCAAAGCGACTGCGCCCCGCAGGCATCGGTCAGGTGCACGCGGCACGGCACGCCCGCGCGGAGGAGCTCGGCGTTGCAGTCGGCAACTTCGAACGGCGTCACGACCTTCATCGCGCTCCCCCTTCCACGCGCTTAAAGAAGCAGGTACGGTTGCCGGTATGGCAGGCCGGGCCGGGCGAGTCGACCTTGACCAGCAGCGTATCGTTATCGCAGTCGGCCCAGAGCTCGCGGACCTCCTGCATGTTGCCGCTCGTCGCGCCCTTGCTCCAGAGCTCCTGGCGGCTGCGGCTCCAAAACCACGTGGTGCCGGTCTTAAGCGTAAGCCCCACCGACTCCTCGTTCATCCAAGCAACCATAAGCACCTCGCCGGTGTCATATTGCTGAACCACACAAGGAATCAGCCCGTTGGCGTCATATTTAAGATCAGCAGCTTCTACTACCTCAGTCATCATTTCTCCCAAGTCATAAACGAAACCCCACAGGTCGGCGAGGGCTGTCCAGGCGCCGCAGGTTGCCGCGAAAGAGGAGCGACGCGTACTTTGGTACGCGAGCGACGGTTTGAACGGCAAGATGCGGTGCCTGGGCAAGCCGCAGCACTAGAAGTCCAACCTCACAGGGATACCCTGCGACGCCATATACTCCTTCACCTGGCGAATGCTGAAGGTTCCAAAGTGAAAGACGCTCGCCGCCAGCACAGCATCGGCCTCGCCCTCGATCACACCCTCGGCAAAATGCTCGAGCGTGCCCACGCCACCGCTCGCGATGACGGGAATCGGTACCGCGCGGGCCACAGCACGGGTGAGCGCCAGGTCAAAGCCGGCCTTGGTGCCGTCGCGATCCATGCTGGTCAGTAGGATTTCGCCGGCGCCACGACGAACCGCCTCCTCGGCCCACGCCACCGCGTCGATACCCGTAGCGTTGCGGCCGCCCGCCGTAAAGACCTCCCACTTATCGGCGCCCGGCTCCCCGGGCAGCCCCACGCGCTTGGCATCAATCGCCACGACCACGGCCTGGCTGCCAAACGCCGCGGCAGCCTGGCTAATCAGCGACGGGTCGCGTACGGCCGCCGAGTTGAGCGACACCTTGTCGGCACCGGCTGCAACCATGGTGCGCATGCCCGCCAGGTCGCGAAAGCCGCCGCCCACGGTATAGGGAATGGCGAGCTCCTCGGCCGCGTGCGCCGCCATCTCGATAGTCGTCGCGCGGTTGTCACTCGTGGCGGTAATGTCCAGGAAAACAACCTCGTCCGCACCCTCGCGGTCGTAGGCACGTGCCAGCTCCACCGGATCGCCCGCATCGCGCAGACTCACAAAGTTGACGCCCTTGACCACACGGCCGTCCTTGACGTCTAGGCAGGGAATTACGCGTTTGGTAAGCATGGGCTACTCCTCCCCTCGGGCGGCGACCAGCGCCTGGGCCAGCGTAAAGTTGCCTTCGTAGAGTGCACGGCCGGTAATAGCGCCTTCAATCGCGCCCTCACCCACCGCGGCCAGCGCGCGGATGTCATCGAGCGTCGAGATGCCACCCGAAGCCACGACGGGAAAGCCCGCGACCTCGGCCACATGGCGATACACCGCCACATCGATGCCCGTCTGCATGCCATCACGCGCGATATCGGTATACACCAGATGCTTAAAGCCCAGCTCGGAAAGCTGCGCCACGGCATCGTCGAGCGCCACGCCCACGCCGTCGCGCCAGCCGTTCACCTTAACCTGGCCGTCACGGGCGGCAATATCTGCCACCAGCAGCTCGCCAAAGCCTTGGGCCGCCACCTCGGCAAAACCCGGCTCGGTCACCAGTACGGTGCCCAGTGCGATACGGCGTGCCCCGAAGCCAGCCAGCTCGTCGATGCGCGCGAGCGAGCGGACGCCGCCGCCCACGTCCACGGACAGGCCGTCGACGCCGCAGATAGCCTTAATCGCCGCCGAGTTGGCAGCGCACGCGTCCTCGTCCTCGCCAAAGGCGGCGGACAGGTCGACGACGTGCACCCAGCTTGCGCCCTGCTCGGCAAACGAGCGGGCAACGGCCATGGGGTCGTCGGAATATACCTTGCAGCGGCTACGGTCGCCGCGCTCCAGGCGCACGACCTTGCCGTCGATCAGATCGATTGCGGGAAACAGGATCATCGGCCAAACTCCTCGACGATGTTGACGAAGTTCTTAAGGATGCGCTGACCCAGCGCGGAGGATTTCTCGGGATGGAACTGGCAGCCCCACACGTTGCCATGGTGCACAATGCATGGGAAGCTCCGCGTATAGTGTGCGCGCGCCAGCACATCGGCGGCATCGGCGTCGTCGGCCACCGCGTAGCTGTGGGTGAAGTACATGTTGGCGCCCTCGGCAAAACCGGCAAGCAGCGGATCGGCCGCACCGGCGGGCGTCATGTGCACCTGGTCCCAGCCCACGTGCGGCACCTTCAGGCGACTCGACTCCAGGCGCGTACACGAACCGCGCATGATGCCCAGGCCATCGACCCAGGGGCCGTCAGCCTGCTCGGGGGCGTTACCGTCGGCGACCACGCCCTCGTCCGCAGGCACGCCCTCGTTGCCGCGCTCAAAAAACAGCTGAAGGCCCAGGCAGATGCCGAGCAGCGGAGTTCCGGCGGCAACGGCATCGAGCACCGCGTCCGCCTCGCCGCTCTGACGCATAAAGGCGATCGCGTCATAGAACGCGCCCACGCCCGGGATGACCAGGCCGTCCGCGTTGCGGATCTGCTCCGGATCGTCCGACGTGCAGGCGGCGGCACCGGCGCGCGCAAGCCCGCGCACGACGCTCGACAAGTTACCCTTGTGGTAGTCGACCACCACGATCTTCGGTTCGCCCACGCGACCCCTCCACTTCTCATCATCCAAAACCACCACGAAGAGGACAGGCATCTTCGTGGTGGTTTTACCCTTGTGACGGTTACAGCGAGCCCTTGGTGCTGGGGATGCCCTGCACGCGGGGATCGAGCTCGCAGGCGTGGCGCATCGTGCGGCCCACGGCCTTAAAGGCGGCCTCGATAATGTGATGTGAGTTGCCGCCCGCCAGCTCGCGCACATGCAGCGTGAGCTTGGCGTCGCGCGCAAAGGCGTAGAAGAACTCTACGGTCAGCTCGGTATCGAAACTGCCCACGCGCTCAGTCGGCACGGGCAGCTCGCAGTAGGCCTGCCCGCGACCCGAAATGTCCACGGCGGCCATCACGAGCGTCTCGTCCATGGCGATCGCCGCATCGGCAAAGCGCGTAATGCCCGCCTTGTCACCCAGCGCTTGGCAGAATGCCTCGCCCAGCACAATGCCCGTGTCCTCGACGGTGTGGTGTGCGTCGACCTCCACATCGCCCACCGCGTGCACCGTCAAATCGAACAGGCCATGACGACCAAAGGCGTTGAGCATGTGGTCGAAAAACGGCACTCCGGTCGAGATATCGCACACGCCGCTTCCATCCAAGTCGAGCTTGACGACAATATCGGTCTCCCCCGTCTTACGGGTTACTTCGGCATAACGGCCCATCTACATCTCCTCCTTCACCAGCGCGGCAAACGCAGCCAGCACCTCATCGTTTTCCTGCGGGGTACCCACGGTAATGCGAAGACAGTCCGCGAGCCCCGGCGCATAGCTAAAATCGCGCACCAAAATCGAATACTCATCGCGCAGACGCTCGCGCCCGCGCGTGGCATGCGGCGTGCGCACGAGCACAAAGTTGGCCGCGCTCGGCCACGCCTCCACGGGCAGACCCTCGGCAGCCATCGCGCGCAGGGCGCACAGCTCGCGCTCGCGCTCAGATGCGACCTGTGCCACCACGGGCGCGTACGCGTTGCGGGCACGCACGCAGGCAAGTGCCGCCGCCTGGCTCAGCACGTTGACCGAATAAATCTGGCGAATCGCCGCGAACACCTCGATAACCTCGGGCGCCGCGATCACGTAGCCCAAGCGCGTACCGGCGGCGCCAAACGCCTTGGACAGCGTGTGCAGAATCACCAGGTTGGGATGCTCGGCGATAAGGCCTTGCGCCGTGGTGGCCGCGCCAAACGAATCGTCGGCAAACTCAACGTAGGCCTCGTCGACCATGACCATGCCGGGACACGCATCGCACAGGGCCGCGACAAAGTCGAGCGGCGCCACGTCGCCCGTGGGATTGTTGGGCGAGGTCACGATCGCCAGGCTGCACTCGGGCGCCGCCGCAAGCACGGCTGCCTGGTCGAGCTCAAAGCTCGCCGGGTCGCGCCACACGTCACGCACCTCGGTCTGGCACAGAGACGCAAAGAAGGCATACTCGCTAAAGCACGGCGGGCAGTTGAGCAGGGTTCTCCCCGCGCCGCCAAACGCCAGCAGATAGTTATAGAGCAGCTCGTCGCCGCCGTTTCCCACGCAGATGTTCTCGCGCGTCACGCCATGCCAGGCAGCAAGCTCGTCGCGCAGGTCGTTCGACATGGGATCGGGATAGCGGTTGAGCGGCGTGGCAACCAGGGCCGCGTCGACCGCCTCGCGCACGCCGGCCGGCACGGGATAGGTGTTCTCGTTGGCCGAAAGGTTGATGCGCGTAGGCGTAAAGTTGGGATCGTAGGGCTCGATACCGGCCAAGTAGGGCTGGACGAGCTCCTTCATGCGGGGCGTCAGCTCGGCCATATTAGGCCTCCTCGACGACCGCGCCAACAGCACCGCCCGCAGCCGCCGCCAGGTCCACGCCCTCGGCAACCGTCGCCACGGCGTCGCCTGGCCAGGCAACCTTAGTCATGTCGGCCGCCGTCAGCGACTCGGCGCTCACGGCATCTTCGCCCTGCTCCAACATGCGGCGGCGCAGCGCAGCCGAAAGCGCGTGCGCCCACAGACCCTCGGCCTCGGCCAGGCGCTGTGTTGCGGGAGCGTCGGAGAGCAAGCCCTCGGGTGTATAGCAAATGACGCTCGAGCGCTTGACGAACTCTTCGACCGAAAGCGGGTTAGAGAACATGGCGGTGCCGCCGGTCGGCAGCGTGTGGTTGGGGCCGGCGACGTAATCGCCGAGCGGCTCGGAGCTCCAGGCGCCCACAAAGATGGCGCCGGCGTTGCGAATGCCGCCGAGCAGGCCCATCGCATCCTTGCAGTGCAGCTCAAGGTGCTCGGGCGCCACGGTGTTCACGGCCTCGACGGCAGCGGCCATGTCGGCGGCCACTACGATAGTGCCCTCGTTATCGAGCGAGGCGCGCGTGATCTCGGCGCGCGGCGACTGCGCCACTAGAATATCGATGCCCGCCTCGACCTCGCGCGCAAACTGCTCGTCGCAGGTCACCAGGTAGCAGGCAGCCAGCGGATCGTGCTCGGCCTGCGCCATCAGGTCGGCAGCAACCACCATGGGCTTGGCCGTGGCATCGGCCAGCACGCAGACCTCGGAGGGGCCGGCGACCATGTCGATACCCACGTCGCCCGAGACAATCTGCTTGGCCGCAGCGACAAAGGCGTTGCCCGGGCCGGTGATCTTGTCGACGCGCGGAATGGTCTCGGTGCCGTACGCCAGCGCGGCCACGGCCTGGGCGCCGCCCACCATATAGATCTCGTCTACGCCGCCGAGCTTGGCCGCGGCGAGCGTATAAGGGCTGATCAGGCCGTCCTTTTGCGGCGGCGTCACCATGACCACGCGCTTGACGCCGGCCACCTTGGCGGGAATGGCGTTCATGAGCACGGTGGAGGGATACTGCGCGCGACCGCCCGGCACGTAGATGCCGGCCGCGGCGAGCGGGGTCACTTTGACGCCGAGCATCGTGCCGTCCGGGCGCGTGGTAAACCAGCTCTGCTCGACCTCGCGCTGGTGAAACTCGCGAATCTGGCGCGCGGCCTTCTCGAGCGCGGCGACAAAGGCAGGATCGAGGCCCTCGAGCGCGGCGTCAATCTGCTCTTGCGGCAGACGAAAGCTCTGCAGCTCGACACCGTCAAAACGCTGGCAGTAATCGCGCACCGCAGCATCGCCGTTGGCGCGCACGTTGGCCACGATATCGCGGGCGGCGTCGACGATGTTTTGCGGCAGCACGCCCTTGCGGTTGAGCTGCTTGGTAACGAGACGCTCGCCGGGAGCAAGTTTGATGGTCTTCATATCGGTATCCCCTATCGGTCGAGGTTGCGTTTGAAAAACGAGATGCCGGGCAGCGGCACCAATCGGTCCGCAGCCCGGATATGGGGGCGCCCGTGCGCGCTCGCGCTATTGTGCCGAGCCCGCGACGGGCTCAAAATGCTTGTCCTTAACAGCAGCTGCCAAGCGATCGGCCAAGTTGCGCACGCGCGGATCCAGGCGCGCGGCACCCGGATTGACGAAGAAGCGGGCCGTGCAGTCCATAATGCGGCCGGTGATGACCAAGTCGTTGTCGCGCAGGGTGGCGCCCGTCGCGGTAATATCCACGATGCGATCGGTCATGCCGACGATGGGGCCCAGCTCGATGTTACCGTGCAGCGAAACGATATCGACGTTCACGCCGCGCTCGGCATACCAGGCGCTCGCGATGCGCGGGTACTTGGTGGCCACGCGAAGCGACCCGCGGCGGGCATAGTTGCGCTCGGCCTGGCCGGCGCGCCACGCGGGCTCCGCCTCGATAAAGGTGCACAGGCCGTAGCCCAGATCGACCAGCTGCAGCAGGTTGAGGTCGGCCTCGATAAGCGAGTCCCAACCGCAGATGCCGCAGTCGGCACCGCCGCAGCCCACAAAGGCGGGCGCGTCGCTGGGTCGCACGATGACAAACTCGATATCGCCGACCGCACCCTCGCCAGCACGCGTGTCGCGGCCGCGCACGATCAGGTGGCGGCCGGGATCGCGCAGCTCGGAAACGTCCAGGCCCGCGGCCTCGAGCACGTCGAGCGTGTCGGCCTTAAGCGAGCCCTTGGGCACGGCGATGCGCAGCGGGCCCTCGGCGCCACGGCCCGCGGCATGATCGCCGTCCGAAGCAGCGTCCTCGGCCGAGGTACGCGCGGCCTCCAGGCGCTCGAGCGAAAAGGCGAAGCCCGCCGCCGGCACCTCGATGCCGTCGCCAAATGCGCCGGTAAAGATGGAGTCGTAGCGTCCACCCGAACCAACAGGATCGGGCAGGCCGCCGGCATAGGCCTTAAAGACCAGGCCCGTGTAGTAATCAAACGAGTTCATGATGGAGAAGTCGAAGGACAGCACCTGGGCGTCCTCGGGTGCCAGACCCTCGACCAGGGCACGCAGCTCGCGCGTCAGCGGCGCGGCGATACCGGCAGCTTCCAGCAGCGCGTCCACACGGTCAAGCACCTCGGCGCCGCCGTGCAAGCGCGGCAGCTCGCTAATGGCGGCCTTGACGGCCTCGGACTCAGCGCTTGCCGCCACGCGGGCATCGAGGCCCACAAAGTCATTGGCGTGCACGCAGCGCAGGGCCTCGGCAGCCAGCTCGCGATTCTCGCACGCCGCGAGCAGCTCCTTAAAAGGACGCACGCTGCCCGCGATAATGCGCGCATCGGGCAACGCCAGTTTGCGCACGGCCTCGGCTACCAGCGAGACAATCTCGACATCGCCCGCGGCGTCGCCCGCGCCGATGAGCTCAAAGCCCAGCTGCGTAAACTGACGCGAGCCGCCGGCATTGCGCTGGCACTCGCGAACCACCGGCGCCTCGTAGCGCAGGCGCAGCGGCAGATCGGCCGCGCGCATGCGGGTCGAAACCAAGCGCACGATCGGCAACGTGTTGTCGGGACGAACCACCAGCAAACGCCCGTCATCGTCAAAGAGTTTAAACGGCGTGTCCGCAATGCGGCCACCTTCCTCGAGCGAACCCTTATCCTCGAGCAGCGGCGTTTCAACCGGCAGATAATGATGCTCCCTAAAGCAGCCCTTCACCGTACATGCGATCTCCTCGCGCGCCTGAGCCTCCTCGGGCAATATGTCCCGGAATCCCCACGGTGTGGCCGTCATCTGGTGAGCCTCCTCATGCTGTGCTTCGTATAGAACAGAAGACCGGCATAGCTCCGCCGGTCTTCTGGGTACTTTAGCATACTAGAGTGCTTGCGGGGGAAATCCGTCGCAGCAGCTCACGCCGTATTCATTTGGAAACATGGGGCAGATTGCCGCAGCCCAACCCCACCTAGGCGCCAATCGCACGACGATACTCTGCCATTACCTGCGCATCGGCAGCTGCGGGGTCGGCAAAATAGCGCCCGTCATAGGTCTCGGCCGAAACAACTCCGCGATAGCCGCGCGCCACCAGCCTATCCAGGTCAGCGCGCATATCGCGGTCGCCGTCACCCCAGGCAAGATGCGTCGTGCCATCTGCCGCAACATCGACAAAATGCACGTGGGCGACATCATCGCCAAGCAGATCGAAGTAATCGTCGATGGTATCCCCCGCCACCGCCATGGCGCCCATATCCAGACATGCCTTAAGTGCCGGATGATCAACTGCCTCGATCATGTGCTTCGTATCGGCCGCCGAGTTCACGATCATCGACTCAACCGGCTGTAGGGCTTCGAGCACCAGTCGCACGCCGCGTTCTCCCGCATGCTCGGCAATCGCACGCAGCATCGAGGCGCTGCGACCCCACGCGTCCTCGATCGGCTCGTTCAAAAATGCCCAGCCGCTCGAGACCATGACCTGCTCGGCTCCAAGTTCTGCCGCGATATCCACAACGTTCTTAAAGTACGCGAACGTGCGGGCACGCGCCTCATTCCCACGCGCCGCGATATTCCACGGCTTGGGGTTGTTCTGCTCGGGACAAAGTCCCACAATCCGAACTCCATACCGCTGCGACAGCTCCCGCACCTGCTCGAGCGAATCGTATCCATGGCAATCGACATACAGATGCATCGCCCCGGTCCAAAGCTCGCAACACGTGTAGCCCGAGGCCGCTGCCGAGGAAAAGAATTCCTCAAGGTCAAAATAGCGATGGCTGATATTCATGACGGCAAGCTGTGGATACTCCATCCTGTCCACCTTTCGGCAAAAGGGCGCCGCAGCACAGTGTGCGCGACGCCCCCTCTTACATTGTTTTAATTATGACGGATGCCCTACTGAACACCAAGCACTCCAAAGAACGCGCCGGCGATACTCACGAGTAGGATCACGAGCATGATGAGCAGCGGATTCATCTTCTTCTTGAGCATGAGATAGACGATTCCAAACAGCCCCATCGTGACAAAGCCCGGGAAGATTCCATTGAGCAGCTCGGCGAGCGTCTGAGCGCCATCGCCCGCGCCGACCATGAGCGGAATGTCCACGGTGACCATCTCCATGGTCATAGCTCCGATCACCATGGCGCCCATGATAGAGGCCATCTTGACGATCGTGTCCATAATGCCCGATTCCTGGACCTTGCTGATCATGTCCGAGCCAAAGCGATATCCCACAAACGTCAGCAGGTAACGGATGATGTAGTGAGGGACGTTGAACACGAGCAGGAACAAAATCGGGCCAAGAATAGAGCCCTGCAGCGCCAGCGACGTGCCGACACCCGTTGCCAAAATTCGCAGTGTGCCCCAGTAGAAGGCATCGCCCACGCCGGACAGCGGTCCCATCAAAGCAAGCTTGACATTAGAGATCGCGCTCGTGTCAAAGCTATCGTCAGTAGCGTTGACCTCTTCCATTGCGGCAGCAATGGACATGGGGAGCGTCGAGATGTACGGCGTGACGTTATAGAGCTCCATATGGCGCTTAAGGGCGGCCTTAAAGTCCGCATCCTGCGGATACAGCTTGCGCAGGATCGGCATAAGGGCCCACATAAAGCCGATATGGCCCATACGCTCGTAGTTCCAGGAATGCTCATAGGGAATCGAGCGCCAGAACAGTTTCTTAAGGTCTGCGCGGGAAATCAGCCCGTCGAAAGAAGACTCAAACTTAAAACTCATCGAACCCACTCCCAATCGCAGGATCCTCGGTTGCCACTGCGGGCTGCTCCGCCTTTTTCTTGTCACCCAAAACCGTCATCGCGACGACGATGATCGCGGCAAAAATCGCCACGCCCGTCGTGCTAATGCCAAAGTAGGCGACGAGGAAGAAGCCAGCGAAGAAGAACGGAGCCACTGTTTTGTTCATAATCATCTGCGCCAGCATCGCAAAGCCGAGTGCGGGCAAGAAGGCGGCGGCGACATCCATGCCGGTCTGAACGAAATCGGGGATGATGTTGAGCAGGCTGGCGACGGCATCGGCGCCAAAGAAGAATGCCAGGGGAATAATCAGCAGGCCGCACCAGCTCTGCGCATAACCCGCGATAAGCATGTTGCGCGTGATGGCCTTGGTGTCTCCGTCCTCGACGTTTTTGTCGATACGGTGCACCAGCAGCAGCATCACCGGCTGGCCCAGGGCGGTATCGAGCGCCAGGACGATCGTTGCGATGGGAATGCCCAGGGTCAGGGCCGCCGAAGCGTCCGCACCGGCCTGCATGGCAAGCGATACGCCCAGGATAGTGCCGGAAATCGTATCGGGCGGGTTATACGCACCGACCGAGATGGCGCCGACCATGGCAAGCTCCATCGTGGCGCCCATGATGGTGCCGGTCACCACATCGCCCATGACAAGGCCGACCAACGGTCCGAGCACAATGGGACGCTGAAGGTAACTCGTACCGGTCAGCCACTCGGAATAACCCAAAAGGGCGATCAGGAAAATCAGGATTGTCTTGATAACCATGACGGCCCCTAACCGATGACCTTCGCGGCGTCAGTCTTCGCATCTGCCGGAATCATCTGAATGAACAGCTCGTAGCCCTCGCCGAGCAGCTCTTTGACGTATGCCTCGTTTTCGGGCGTGAGAAATACGCTCGTCGAGACCTGGCGGGCATCCTCGCTAAAGGCAACATTGCCGAGGTTGATCTTCTTGACGCCCATCGCCTTGGCGACGGCACCGGCCTGCTGAATCGTCTCGCAAACCACGAAGAGCTTGTACTTGTCGGTCACACCGCTCTGAAGCGCCTTGACGGCATCCTCGGTGTTTTTGACGACGACCTTGCATCCCTCAGGCTTTGCAAGGGAAAGGGCCTGCAGGCGAAGCTTGTCATTGAGGACCGTGTCGCTCACCAACAGGATGCAGTCGGCACCCAGAGCCGAGGTCCAGCTAACGGCAACCTGGCCGTGAAGCAGTCGATAGTCCACGCGAATCATCTGAATCATGATGTGCTCCTAACGATTAAAACTCATCGAGTTCGGCCTGCCCCAGCAGGTCGTTGACGTACTTGACCTTAGTGTCGTCCGCCTCGACGATCTGGCGAATGGCCTCATCGATCGGGGTGGAGTCGGGCACGAACAGCAGCTGAATAAGGAGTGGCAGGTTCATATTGGTCACCAGGTGCGTGTTGGGGCGCGTCTGGACGATCTTGGTGAACTCGTTGTTGACGCTGCCGCCAAAGAGGTCGGTGCAAACTACGACCTCATCGTCCGCGGCAAAGCCGTCCAGAATCGCTGCGGCCTCCTTGACCAGGTCCTCGTTTCCGTCGACATACATAGACAGCGCATGGACGTTTTCGCGCTCGCCGGAGAGCAGGCCGATGCTCTCGACGATTCCAGACGCGAAGTGAGCATGGGACGCCACGATAAACTGCCTCATTCGATTCCCCTTTCTTGCGAATTTCGGCATAAAAATGCCCGGACGCATGCGCCCGGGCAGGGTGCTTCTTAAATGAGTGGTTAACTATTAGTAGTCGAACTGGTGATAGTAACGACGGTAGTTGAGGTTGTGCTTGGTGACCGTCTCGTAGTAGCGAGCCAGGCGGTCGGTGATCAGCGAGGAGAGAATCCACGGAGACACGATGACGCGGAACTCGTCGTCAAGGCCGGGGATCGCGAACTCGGCGGTATCGATGATGTTGATGTCGGTGTCGCCGGTCACGCCGCGGGTCAGGAACGCGCGGACGCGCTCGTCGAGCTTGCGGTTCTCGTCCTCGCCCATGAACAGGAACACGGGGACGCCGGGCTCCACGAGCTCGAGGGTGCCGTGGAAGAAGTCGGCCGAGGTGATGTAGCGGGTGCGCTTCCACTGCATCTCCTCGAGGATGCACATCGAGAACAGGATGGTCTCGCCCCACAGGGCGCCGGAGCCGATGAACATGGTGTAGGGGGCCAGGGCGTACTTCTTGGCGAGCTCCTCGGCGCGCGGCTCGAAGCTCTTGCGGATGTCGACCAGGTGGGTCCAAACATCCTTGGTCTGCTCAATAAACTTGTCGAACTGCGGGAAGCAGCCGAGGCGGTTGAGCAGGCGCAGGCCGAAGCAGTCGGCGAGGTAGTAGCCCATCTCGCAGCCGCCGTTACCATGATCGGAAGCCATCTTGACGCAGTTCTCGGCGCCGACAGCCTGGCCGATGGGGCCCTCGGGCTTGGTCATGGCGTAGACACGAATGCCCTTTTCCTTCATCTTCTTGACGGCCTCGAGGACCTCGGGGGTGGTGCCGGACTCGGAGGCGGTGAGCACGACGGACTTCTCGGTCATGCGCTTGTGGCCCATGACGTTCCACTCGGCGGCGTGGATCAGGTAGACCTCGAGGTCGCGGTCGCCGAACTTGTTCATGAGGTACTCGAGCTGCATGAGCTCGTCCCAGGTGCCGCCGACGCCCATCAGGAACACGGCGTCGTAGCCCTCGTCGGCGACCTTGTCGGCGAGTGCGGTCATCTTCTTGCCGGTCTCGTAGAGCGCCTTGCCGTCCTCGAGGTAGCCCTCCTGGTCGAAATGCATGATCTCGATCTTCTCGGTTTCCTTCATTTGCTTCTCCTTTCTGGGGTTGTCTCTACATCCCCCATGCCAACGGGCATCAAAGCCCGCTTACATTCCGTAACACTCGGCCGCTTTGGCCTTAAGCGCATTGACTGACTCTTCGTAGCCCTCTGCCTTGACCTCCATCTGTTTGGAGACGGCATCGAGATACGGGTGCACGTCCCATGACTTCAGACACTCGGCGATTATGGCCGCAATCGTCTGGAAGAACACAAGATTGGGAATTGCGCTGAGCAGCGGAGCCACCTGAGGCACCGCAACCTCGTGAGCCCTACCCCTGGGATGGGCCGTGAGCAGCACCGTTTTTGTCGTAACGTTCGATAGCGCATCGGCGATATTCGCAAGACGCTCCGACCCTTGCGGATCGTCGACGATAAACACCAGGTAGCCTGGGGTTATCTGCATCTCGGGACCGTGGACGAACTCCTCGCCCTCGTGATGCATGGCAGGGATCTTGATGGTCTCGCTCAGCTTGAGGGCCGCTTCTTCGGCAACGCCATAGTTGGGGCCGTTGCCGACGACCATGGCGGGCATGTGCTCAGAAAGCTCGAGCATGTGGTCTTGGACATACGCCTCGGCGATCTTGCACATCACGGCATTGGCCTGGATAGCCTCGCGCAGGTCGTCAAGACGCTGGGCAACGCCCTTGGCGTCAATCGTTCCGCGCGCCTGACCACAGTAAATACCAAAGAGCACCAGGTACTCAACGAGAACCTCGACGCCCAGAGTCACAAAGTCCACCGACTCGACACCCACACCGTAGTCAAGAACGATGTCAGCGTGCTCCTTGATGGGTGCCTCGACGTTTGCCGTGAGCGCAACTGCAGCCATATCGTGTGCGCGCATGTAATCGAGCGCCGCGATCGTATTGGTCGAATAGCCGCTCTGCGAAACGGCAATGTTGAGCGCATGCTGCGGATAGGTATGTTCAAAATCGACGAAGGCCTCGGGCGTCACAACGGACACCTGCATTTGCAGGGCATCTTGCAGGTAATCGCGGGCGCAATCGGCGGCATGGCGCGACGAACCCGAAGCAACGATGCGCAGCGCGTTAAAAGAACCGGACTGGAAAATATCAACGAGCTGCGCTACCAGCTCAGACGAACGCTCGAGGCTCTCTCCCATACGCACATGGGCAAGCTGAACGTAATCGAGCATCTTCATCGTCTCACCTCGTTACAAATCATTAGTATTTGATACCAATCACAGTTACAGGTTACGGCTTTTTGATACCTCTTTGTCGATTAATTTATCCCCATCGGCGAACGGTCGATTTTGAGCCATGTAAGGTCGTATATGCAGTCTGCTCAACAAATCAAAATTCCGTCAGCTTTTCAGCCCGTTATGCAAAAAACCAGCTAGTACGTATAGGTATATCCACCCGCATCACCGCGGTTAAACGACTTGACGTACTCGATCGCCTGGCCGCTCGCATCGAAGCTCACGCACTCAAGCGTCAAGGCAAGATCGCCCTGCTCCAGTCCAAGCAGGCCGGCATCTCGCGCGCCCAGCGCTTCGATATCGAGCTTTTCCTGTGCCATGACCGGCTTTCGGCCCAACATCTCATAGGTCTCGTACAAACTGAAGACCGACACGTCAATATCTTCGATTGTGGGAAACAGCAGGCACGGGATGAACGCCATCTCAATCGATACGGGATCGCCGTTGACGCAGTTCAAACGCCGAATCGAATACAGTAAATCGTCCTCGGCAATGCCAAACAGGTTGGCATAATATGGACCCGCATAACGCTTGGAACGCGCGAGGATGCGGACGGACGGCTCGCCGCCCGAAGCACGAACTGATTCGCGAAAGCCTCCCGTTCGCTCGTAGGCAACGGGCACTTTCTGTGCCACAAACGCGCCCTTTCCGCGGACGCGTCGAATCTGCCCACGCCGAACCAGCTCATCGACAGCGCTTCGGATGGTCAAGCGCGTCGTACCAAATTCCTCGGCGAGGTCTTTTTCGGACGGAATCATGGAACCCGTGGGATA
Source organism: Collinsella sp. AM15-2 (assembly GCF_003471985.1). Lineage (NCBI taxonomy): Bacteria > Bacillati > Actinomycetota > Coriobacteriia > Coriobacteriales > Coriobacteriaceae > Collinsella > Collinsella sp. AM15-2. The sequence goes on from NZ_QRKO01000021.1 coordinate 39,101, forward strand.
TATACCGCGCTCGATACGCTCCTCGATGCGGCGTCGAATGCGCATATAAACCGGGGTGGCATCTACTGTTTCAGCCATTGTTCACCTGCCACGCTCCTCATGCCGTTCTTCTCGCCGTTATCGGCAAAGCGGAACTTTGTGGGCAAAATCACCGATTTGCAATGCTCCACAAAACGCATGTCCTTATCAAATTCTATCGTGCTCTCATAGAACACCGGCGTTCCCTCTTCTTGCTGGAGCAACTCGGCCTCTTCGGCGTTCAAACGCGAGATGGAGATATGCTCACGTCCATGCTCAACGCGCACGCCGCCTTCTTTGAGCAAGACATCGTAAAGGCTCTCACACTCAAAATCGTGATCGGGAAGCGAGGGGCACAGGGACAGGTTAACGTGAGCCGTCTCAATTGACGCCGGCTCGCCCTCAATAAGTCGAACACGCTGCATGCGGAGCAAAGGAGCGCCTACAGCAACCCCAAGCTTGTCGGCAAGTGCCTCATCCGCCTCGATGGCCCCGGTGGAAACCAGACGAGAAGAGGGGTGCAGGCCGGCAGTCCGCACAGCATCGGAGAAGTTATACGTTTCCTGAAAGATATTGAGCGGTTTGGGAGGACACACATACGTACCCGATCCGCGACGGCTCTCGAGCGTTCCACACGAGATGAGCCGCGTGATACCGGCGCGCAACGCCGTACGCGAAACGCCAATCTCTTCGCACAGCACGCGCTCGGCCGGCAGGCGATCGCCGCCGGCAAGCTGATGGTGCTGGATATACCAAAGAATCCCCTCAACAGCACGATCTTTGGGGGGAATTGCATAAGATTCGCCTGCCATTGCACAGACTCCTCGTTCAGAAACGTATGTCGCCAAAATTAGGCCAGACCACCCATGGCATCAAATTCGGCCTTGATCTTCTCGGCGACATTCCGATACGACTTATACAGGCTTGAATCGCGTTTGACTTCATCGGTCATAACGGGAATCTCTAGTTTGGAAACCTCGTCTTTTCCCGTCTGAACCGCCACAACAACGCCCATACCAAGACACATATTACGCTTGGCTGCGTTCATTTTTGCCGCCTTAGCGGGATTTGCCAGAATACGCTGGGCAAATTCCTGTTTAGAGACCGCTTCATCGGCCTCCGGATCGCCCGCCTCGGCCACTTCGCACTGCAACACGTCCGCATAGGCAAAAATCTTCGGCTCGCCGCCGCGCTGATGTACGGCCCACTTGCGACGCGTGGCATCCTGGTAGATAGCCGGCAAAAACGTAAACCGCGGCGGGTCCAAAATCGTATCCGTGATGGTAAACACATCGGGATCAAAGGCATCCTGCGGGTTTTTCTTCTTGAACAGCCCCATATCAGCCTCTCCTACTAACATTTAACAACTCAAGCTGAATATAGCACCAATTTCAAGCCGCCACCTCACCCTATCGGTACGCGGCGTCTATGGCTCGCCCAGCGGAAGAGTTCACGGACGAGGGCCGGGGAGGCATACTTTGTTTTGAGAAGTGGGCTTCGCGAACTTCTCAAAACAAAGTATGCCTCCCC
>NZ_QRKO01000022.1:0-13786 GCF_003471985.1 Collinsella sp. AM15-2
GCTGACAATTTCGACTGTAATGGACGTTCTTAAACGACTAGTCAAAAGGGACACTCTTTGTTTGCCACCCACAAATCTGACTGCCTCCGCCAAAACTATGGCGGTTTACTACGATGAATCGCTCAACCGCGACCACTCCGAAACTTGTTGAACTAAAACCGCAGGTAGATGCCTTGCACTTTTTAGCAAAACGCCGGCGTGGTTAGAATTCCTCAATTCATCGTAGTAAACTGGCATAGTTTCGTATTTCCAGCAGTTCCAAATTCATCAATACGTCGGCGTTTGCGAAAAAAGCCCGACCTCCGTAGGAGATCGGGCTTATAGGGCTCAGTTAAACCAAACCTACACGGTCAAATGACCCGCAGATTACATCTGCTCGGGCGCGGAAACGCCAACGAGGGTAAGCACCAGGGCGAGCGTCACGCGGACAGCGTCGCAAGCTGCCAGACGGGCGCGCGAAAGCTCGGGGTCGACGGGACGGCCCTCGCTCGGCAGAACCTGGCAGGCAGCGTAGAAGCTGTGGAAGTCGCCGGCGAGCTCCTCGGCAAAGTGGGTCAGACGGAACGGAGCGCGATCGCGAGCACAGCTGGCGATCAGGTCGGTGAGCTCGTTGAGCTTGCGCGAAAGGGCGAGCTCGGTCGGGTCGGTCAGCAGCGAGTAATCGACGTTCTCACCGATGGCCTTGGCGGCAACGGCCTTCATGCCCATCTCGTCGGCCTGCTCGGCGGTAACGTCGGCGGCACGGCGCAGGATGGAGCACACGCGGGCGTGAGCATACTGCACGTAATAGACCGGGTTGGAGTTGTCGCGCTTCTTAACGGTCTCGATGTCGAAGTCGACCATCTGGTTGGAGCTCTTGGAGATGAGCGTGTAGCGAGCGGCATCGGAGCCGACCTCGTCGACGAGCTCCTGCAGGGTCACCATGGTGCCCTTGCGCTTGGACATACGGACGGGCTTGCCGTTACGCAGCAGGTTGACGAGCTGGCCCAGCAGAACCTCAAACTTGCCGGGGTAACCCAGAGCGTCGCAGACGCAGCGTACGCGCTCGATGTAACCGTGGTGGTCGGCGCCCCAGATGTCGATGACGTGATCGACGCGCTGGAACTTATCCCAGTGATAGGCGACGTCGGAGGCGAAGTAGGTGTACTCGCCGTCGGACTTGATCAGGACGCGGTCCTTGTCGTCGCCCAGATCGGTGGAGCGGAACCACAGGGCGCCGTCCTTGGTGTAGAGGTAGCCCATCTTGTCGAGCTTCTCAAAAGCGCGGTCGACGGCGGAGGTGCCGGCGGTCTCGCCCTCGGTGTCCTTCACATACAGCGAGCGCTCGGAGTACCAACGATCGAAGTCGCAGTTGACGGCGTGGCAGAGGTCGCGCATGTTATCGACCATCTTTACATAGCCGCGCTCGCGGAAGCTCTCCATGCGCTCCTGAGGATCGGCGTTGACCCACTTATCGCCGTCGGTGCGCCAGAACTCGGCGGCCTCGTCGATGATGTAGTCGCCGCCGTAAGAGTCCTTGCCCAAGGTCTCGGCAAAGTTGTCCTGATACGGATGGGTCTCGGGGTGCTCGTCGTTCTCGTCGGCAACAAAGGCGTCACGGTCGGCGATCAGCAGCTTGTGAGCCTCGTCGATATCAACGCCCTGCTTGGCGATGATGTCGGCAAGCTGCATATAGCGCGTGCTGATGGAGTTGCCGAAGGTGTTCATCTGAGAGCCGTGGTCATTGATGTAGAACTCACGCTGGATCTCATAGCCGGCGTGGTCCATAACGCGGCAGAGCGAATCGCCCAGCGCGGCCCAGCGGCCGTGGCCGATGTGCATGGGGCCGACGGGGTTGGCGGAAACGAACTCGACCTGGGTCTTCAGGCCACCACCGACGTTGGACTTAGCGAAGTCCATGCCCTTCTCGCGAGCCTCGCCAAAGATGGCATTCTTAACGGCAACGGAGAGGTAGAAGTTGATGAAACCGGGGCCTGCGATCTCAACCTTCTCGATCGCGGGATCCTCGGGCATATGGGCAACGATGGCCTCGGCGATCTTGCGCGGGGCGCAGTGGGCCAGCTTGGCGGACTTCAGGGCCATGGTAGAGGTCCACTCGCCATGAGAAGTGTCAGCCGGTCGCTCGATAGCGCAATCGTCAAGTTCAAATGCGGAAAGGTCGCCGGCCTCCTGGGCCGCAGCAAGCGCAGCGCGTACCAGCTCTTCAATCTTCTCGGGCATAGATCCTCCTTGTGTTAAAGCCCCCGAGCTCTTGGTCACTCGTAGGGCAAAAGCCAGAGTTTGTAGCACTCTATCACAAGCGAGGGGCACTGTCGCAGGGTAAAGCCAATCGAAATTGCATATGCACAAAATTGACTACAGCTTGTATGGAGTCACTCAAAGATGCCGGTCTGCCTGCAGATTATGCACGCGTTGAAAATGCATAAAGGTGTGAATGAGCTGTGTCTTTTATCGAATACTCTTACCTATCAGAGTTGTGTGCTTTTCCTGCATAAAGCGAGGATTTGCGCACGTCAGCGTGTTATTCTAGACATACGTAAATTCGTATAAGTTGGAGGTAGCATGTTCTCAATCGGTCAACACGTCATTCATCCGGGTCAGGGAGTCTGCACCGTCGTCGGTTTTAGGGACGACACGCCGCAGCCCATGTTGTTGCTCGAGGCCAAGCAGGGGCATGCGCAGACGATCCTTATGTACCCCGTGGCGCAGGCCGACCGTCTGCATGCCGCCATCTCTCAGCAAGATGCCGAGCATCTGCTGAGCCACTATGACGAGCTGGAGTGCGACACCTTTACCGAGCGCAACAGCTCGCTTGAAGAGACACACTTTAAGCAGCAGCTCAAGCTGGGCGCGCCCGAGACGGTCCGCGTGGCAAAGACCATGATGCACCGCATTCGCCAGGCCGAGGAAGCCGATAAAAAGCCCAGCTCTTACTATATGCGTGTACTCAAGGAAGCCAAGCGCCGCTCCATCGAGGAGTTCGCCGTGGCATTGGGCGTCACCGAGGAGGCCGCCGAAGCCCGCCTAGCCCAAGCCGCCCTCAACTAACCCATCCGCGCCAAAAACCACCACAAAGGGGACAGGCACCTTTGTGGTGGTTTTTTCGTTCTAGTCGTTCTAGTAGTATTCATTCTTAGCGATACCTGCGAGCACAAGGAGTCTTTTATGGCAGAGCCACTTTCCGCCGGAATCACCCGCGACCGTGCGTTCGAATTGCTCAACGAGCACAATAAGGACCCGTTCCACATCACCCACGGCGAAACGGTCGAGGGCACCATGCGCTACTTTGCGCGCGAGTTCGACCCCGAGAACGAGGAGTTTTGGGGCATCGTCGGTCTGCTGCACGACCTAGATTGGGAGGAGCATGAGGACGACCCCATGAACCACACCATCTATGCGGCCGAGATCCTTGAAGGCGAGGGCGCCTCTCCCGATCTCATTCGCGCCATTCAGACGCACACGTCGGACTTCAACACCTCGCTGCCCAAGCCCGAGCTGCAGATGGAAAAGATCCTGTTTGCCTGCGACGAGCTCACCGGCTTGATCGGTGCTGCCGTCATCATGCGTCCGAGTAAGAGCGTCATGGACTTTACGACCAAGTCGCTCAAGAAAAAGTTCAAGGACAAGCGCTTTGCCGCCGGCTGCTCGCGCGACGTGATTACGCAGGGTGCCGAGATGCTGGGCTGGGAGCTCCCCGAGCTCTTCGACCGTACCATCGCGGCCATGCAGTCCTTCGCCCCCGACCGCGACACCTTTCAGGCTTAATTCCAAAACCATCACAAAGGGGACAGGCACCTTTGTGGTGGTTTTTGTTTGCGCGGGCGTTAGGGGCGGACCTGGCCGGTGCCTCGGAGCTTGTATTTGTAGGTGGTGAGGGCCTCGGCGGCAAAGGGGCCGCGGGCGTGGAGCTTTTGGGTCGAGATGCCAATCTCGGCGCCCAGGCCAAACTCGCCGCCGTCGGTAAAGCGCGTGCTGGCGTTGGCATACACGGCCGAGGCATCGACCTCGTCCAGGAAGCGCTCGCAAGCATCCGTGTCCTCTGCAACGATGGCCTCGGAGTGCATCGTGCCGTAGCGGTTGATGTGCGCGATGGCCTCGTCCTCGTTCGCCACGACCTTCACGCTCATCTCGAGCGCCAGATACTCGCGACCCCAGTCCTCCTCAGTCGCGGCAACGTAGTCATCGCCCTCGGCAAGCCCGGCGTCGGCGCATGCGGCGCACGTGGCCTCGTCGCCGTGAATGAGCACGCCGTGGTCGTGCAGCACGGCAACGACCGCAGGCAAAAACACATTGGCCACAGCATGGTCGACCAGCAGCGACTCGGCGGCATTGCACACGCCTACACGCTGGGTCTTGGCATTAACGATAATGTTGAGCGCCTTATCAAAGTCGGCGGACTCATGCACGTAGATATGACAGTTGCCCGTGCCCGTCTCGATCACCGGCACAAGCGACTCGCGCACGCAGCGCTGGATCAGGCCTGCACCGCCGCGCGGAATGAGTACGTCGACAATACCGCGGAGCTTCATGAGCTCGCCGGTGGCCTCGCGGTCGGTGGACTCGATCATCGAGATAGCCTCGCGCGGGAAGCCCTTGGTCTCGAGCGCATCGGCCAGCAGCTCAGAAATCATGGCACACGAGTGATAGGCCAGCGAGCCGCCGCGCAGAATGCAGGCGTTGCCGGTGCGGATGCAGATGCCCGCGGCGTCGGCCGTCACGTTGGGGCGCGCCTCGTACACCATGGCGACCAGGCCCAACGGCACGCTCACGCGGGTGAGGTCCACGCCGCTTGCGAGCACGCGGTGGTCGAGCACGCGGCCGACAGGATCGGGCAGCTCGGCGAGCTTCTCCAGGCCGGCGGCCATACCCTCAACGCGCTCGGGCGTCAGCAGCAGACGGTCGAGGAGTCCTGCCGAGGTGCCCGCATCGCGCGCGGCGGACATATCGAGCTCGTTGGCGGCGACGATGGAATCGACGCCATCGCGCAGCGCCGCGGCCATGGCGCGCACGGCCTCCTGGCGCTGCTCGTCGCTCGCCGTGGCAAGCGAAGCCGACGCTGCCTTGGCGGCAACAGCAAGATCGTGGACATACGTGGCTATATCGACCGACATGGGCGGCCCTTTCTCTTAGTAGTTTGCCCACCATGGTAGCCGATTTGCGCATGGCCTCGCCCGCGGCGGTAGAATTGGTCAACCCGAAACACCGCAACGAACGGAAGACTCACATGGCCCTCATCACTTCGTACCACGTCCCCGGCCTGTATGTCGAGGACCACAGCATCGACGTCCCCCTCGACTGGCGCGGCCTGGAGCCGATGCTCCTGGCCGTCGGCAGCACCATGCGCCGCGGCGCCATGCCGGCGCCCATCGCAGGTGCGCCCGAGAGCATCAAGCTCTTCTACCGTGTGGTTTGCGCGCCCGACCGCATCAACGACGATCTGCCACTGCTCCTGTTTTTGCAGGGCGGCCCCGGCGGCGAGAGCCCGCGTCCGCTGTCACCCACAAGCGACGGCTGGATCGAGGAGGCCGTCAAGCACTTCCGCGTCGTCCTGCCCGACCAGCGCGGCACCGGACGCAGCAGCTGTGTAGACGGACGCACGATTGCCGCACTGGGCGAGCGTGCCGAGGCAGCCGGCGCCGATGCGGACCGCTCGCAGGCGGACTTCCTCAAGCGCCACCTCGCCAGCTCCATCGTGCGCGATTTTGAGTACCTGCGCCTGGTGGGCTTTGGCGGCAGGCCCTGGGTCACGCTCGGGCAGAGCTACGGCGGCTTTTTGACGCTGAGCTACCTGTCGCTCTTCCCCGAGGGCGTGGCGGCAAGCTTTACCTGCGGCGGCATCCCCCACGTACCGGCGAGCGCAAGCGAGGTCTACGCGCACACCTTCCCGCGCATGGCTGCCAAGACGCAGCAGTATTACAACCGCTACCCCGCCGACGTCGAGCGCGTGGCGGCCCTGGCAGATGCCCTCGAGGAGCAAAAGCCCGTGCTACCCGACGGCTCGCCGATGACGGTCGAACGCCTGCAGCTCATGGGCAGCGACTTTGGCATGAAGCCGAGCTTTGAGCGCATGCATTGGATTATCGATCATGCTTTTGTTGACGGCGACGGCACGCTGGCCTGCGGCGCCTCGGTATCCGACAGCTTTTTGATGCGCGCCTTCGAGCGCACCAACACGCGCACGAATCCGCTGTACTGGACGCTTCAGGAGTTCATCTACGCCGACGGCGACACCATGCCCATTCGCTGGGCCGCGGCAGAAGAGAAGGCCCATCGTGCCGAGTTCGACACGCTCACGCGACCGCTCATGTTTACCGGCGAGGCCATGTTCCCGTGGATGTTTGAGCAGATGCCCGAACTTAAGCCCTTCAAGCCGGCGATGGATCTGCTTATGGAAGACACAAGCTGGGACAAGATCTACGACCCGCAGCGCCTGGCGTGCAACGAGGTGCCCCTGCAGGCCGCGGTGTACTTCGATGACATGTACGTGGACTCGGGCATGCAGCTCGATACGCTCAGCCGCGTGGGCAACTCGCATGCCTGGGTGACCAACGAGTTCGAGCACGACGGCTTGCACGGCAGCGTGGTGTTCAAGCACCTCTTCGACGAAGCCCTCAACCGCGGAGACCTGCGCCAGATCTTCTAGCAAAGGAGTGTCCCCTTCTGCCGGCACAATAGGAACGTCCCCAAGTGCCGGCAACGACAATGCCGCTGGTAGAGGACAGAAAGCGAAAACGCCCCTAAGCGAGCAAGGTGACGTGAAAGAGGAGGGCATTGACCTTCTGGTCATGCCCGACGATTGAACGTCAGATTGCCGCTTAGGGGCGTTTGCAGCGTCAATTGGTTAGGCGAACACTATCAAGTTGTCCCTATGGATCGCGGGCTTCTCGGCCAGGTCTGCGAGCAGGCGGTTGCTGGCAATCTGGTCCTGGCGGCGGCCGGCTGCAAGCTCCAGCACGTCCGAATCGGCCTCGGCGATACCACGGGCGACAACCATGCCGCTCGGGTCGCACACGTCGAGCACATCGCCCTCGGCAAACTGGCCATCGACCTCGCGAATACCCACCGCGAGCAGCGACGATCCGCGGCTGACCAGCGCCTTCGCGGCGCCATCATCGACCGTCACCGAGCCATGCGCCTTGTCACCCAGTGCGATCCACAACTTGCGCGGCGCAATGTCCAGGCGCTCCGCCGGCGGATCGAACAGCGTACCCACGCTCTCGCCGCGGGCCAGACGCACGAGCGCATCGGGCTCCTCGCCCGAGCAAATCACGCTTTGAATGCCCGCCGTCATGAGAATGCGGCTCGCGCGAATCTTGGTGATCATGCCGCCCGTACCCACCGATGTGGAAGAATCGCCCGCCGAGGCGATAATCTTGGCATCGATCTTATGCACGACCGGGATAAACTCGGCCGTCGGATCCTCATGCGGATTGGCGGTGTAGAGGCCATCGATGTCCGAGAGCGTCACGCACAGATCGGCAGAAACCAGGCAGCTCACAAGCGCCGCCAGCGTGTCGTTGTCGCCGAACTTGATCTCATCGACGGTAACGGTGTCGTTCTCGTTGACGACCGGCACCACGCCCAGCTCCACCAGGCGCAGCAGGGCGTCGCGCGCGTGCAGGTAGGACGTGCGGCGCGCCGTGTCGTGACGCGTGAGCAGCACGAGCGAGGTGAGCAGGTCGCGCGCATGGAACTCCTCGTCGTAGGCCGACGAGATGATGCACTGACCGGCCGAGGCGCAGGCCTGCAGGCTCGGCAGGTCACCGACCGGCTTGCGGTCGAAGCCCAGCACGGGATAGCCGCAGGCAATGGCACCCGAGCTCACCACGACCAGGCGCCAGCCAAGCTCGCGCAGCGCTGCGGCCTGGTCGGCAAGCCCGCCGATAAAGGCGCGGTTGACCTTGCCGTCGGCGCCCACCACCGTGGACGAACCGATCTTTACCACCATCGTTTTATAAGAAGTCGTCATACGTCAAACCAATCGAATGTCGAGCGTTCGGGCGAGCTGGGGCAGTCGGGGCGCCTGGTGCGGAACGGACGAAAATGATCCGTTTTCCTCCGTCCCCTTCGGATCATTTTGCCCAGGGGAAGGCCGAAGCCGCAGCCATGTTCTTGCGCACGAGCTCGTCGCGCACCTGAGCCAGGCCCTGCTCCATGCCCACCACATAGGTCTGCGGGTACAGGAAGCGCTTGAAAGCTGCGTCCAGATGGTCAAGTGCCCAGGCGCAACGCTCGCGCGCGTCCTGGATGCTCTCACGCGGAGCCACCGCACTGCCATCGCGCACGATCGGCACCAGCAGCTCGCGATACTCAAGTTCGGACACGTCGGTCACCAGAGCGGCATCATTCACGGCCACGAGGGTATTGCCGCGCGCGGCGCCCTCCCCCGCCAGATGGTCCTCGTCGTAGATCATGTCGCAGACTGGGCCGCCAAAGCCGTCGTAATAACGGCGCACGCGTTGCACACCCGGGATCGTGCGCTTGTAGGGCTGCTCGGAGAGCTTGACCACCGGCGTCCACGGGTCCGTCTCACTCGCACGGCGGGCGGCGAGCTTGTACACGCCGCCCAGCGCCGGCTGGTCGTAGCAGGTCGCGAGCTCGGTGCCCACGCCAAAGCTATCGATAGGCGCGCCCTGGTCGAGCAGCGACTGAATCGTGTACTCATCCAAATCGTTAGAAACCGAGATCCCCACATAGGGCAGGCCCTCGGCATCAAAACGGCCGCGCACATACTTGGAGAGCTTGGCGAGGTCGCCGGAGTCGATGCGAATGGCCGACAGGCGCTCGCCCACCGCTTCCATCTCCTTGGCAACCGTAATGGCATGCTCGCAACCCTCGCGTACGTCGTAGGTGTCGATGAGCAGCGTGCAATTCTTGGGGCTCGACTTGGCAAAGGCGCGGAAGGCCTCGAGCTCGGAGTCGAAGCTCATGACCCAGCTGTGCGCATGCGTGCCAAAGACGGGAATACCGTAGCGGCGGCCGGCGAGCACATTGGACGTAGAGGAGCAGCCGGCAACGTAGCTCGCGCGCGCGACGGCCAGCCCGCCATCGGGACCCTGGGCGCGGCGCAGGCCAAACTCGGCAACGGGACGGCCGTCCGCCGCCAGCACCACGCGCGCCGTCTTGGTGGCGACAAGCGTCTGGAAGCCGACGATGTTGAGCAGCGCCGTTTCGAGCAGCTGGCACTCCAGCGCGGGACCGGTGACGCGAACCATGGGTTCGCGCGGAAAGACGAGCTCGCCCTCGGGGACGGCGTCGATGTTTACATGTGCATGAAAATCGCGCAGGTAGTCGAGGAATGCAGGCTTGAACATCGCACCGCCGGCCGGGGCCTGGAGTGAGGTGAGGTAGTCGATATCCTCGGGCGTAAAGCGCAGGTTCTCGACCAGCTCGGGCAGCTCGGCGGTGCCGCACATGACGGCATAGGCGCTGCCAAAGGGATGGTCGCGGTAAAACGCGGTAAAACAACCCTGCTCATTGGCCTTGCCGCTCTCCCACAGGCCCTGGGCCATAGTGAGCTCGTACAGATCGGTGAGCATTGCAATGTCGGTGGGATGCGAGATGTCGGTCAAAGCCATGGGGCGACCTTTCGGATGCGTTGTGCAGAGGTTGAGGGTTGGAAAAGGGCAGAGTGTTCGGGCATGGCACCCAGCGCGAATGGGCTAGAGCAGGCCCATGCTGGTCAGGATCGTGTAGCCCATAAAGATGACAAACGCGATGAGGGCAAGGACAATGATGATTTTTTGAGCCGGCGCCATGCCAGGGATCTCGTTCTCGCCCGTAGGCTCCTTGGAGGTAACCATGCGCTGGGCAAAGGTCATCTCGTCACGGCTCGGCTTGGGCTCGACGGACTTGGAACGAGCGACCTTTTTAGGCTGAGGTTTAGGTGCGGTGGGCGCGGGCTTCGCGGCGGCGGGCTTGGGCTCGGGGGCGACGTTCGCGGCGGCCTCCTCGGCCTTCTCGCGCTCGGCACGCAGGGCGGCCAGCTCCTCACGCTCGCGGCGTGCCTCTTCCTGGGCCTCGCGACGAGCTTTCTCGGCGCGGAGCTCTTCCAACTCGGCGCGTTCCTCGGCAGACAGTGGTTGGGACTCAAGCTTGGCCATGGTACAGCCCTTTCTTTTAAAAAAAGCCGCCGACACAATGTCAGCGGCTTATCAAATCCAAGGGTGGAGACGAAGGGAGTCGAACCCTCGGCCTCTGCCATGCGACGGCAGCGCTCTCCCAACTGAGCTACGTCCCCAGGACAAGTTGATATTTTACCTACGGCTCGCCAACTGTCAACGCCCAATACCCAGTCTTTTTGGGACGCGGCTGTTTTAGCTACCCCGACAGACAACGCGAACGGTTTGGTCGAACAGCGGCAGGGGTAGCTAAAACAGCCCCGTCCCAAAAAGACTACTCAAAGAGCCTCGTCCCAGATTAGCTGGTTTGAGCACTAGTAAGAACACCGGTGGTATCGAACGCCGGGGTAAAGCTCTCGTCTACCGCGCCGCCTTCTTGCCAAAACATCGTCGTAAAGCCCAGGTCGTCGGCATGGTCGAGCACCTGCTCGTACTCCTCGCGCGTCACGGCGCGCGCCAGGTCGCCGCCTTGTTCGCGCATGAGGGCATTGGGCGTGTACTGGTTCATGACCGAGATCGGCACGTCGCCCACCGTCTGCCACACCAGGTCCAACACGCGGCACGAATCGTCCGCATGCCCCGGCAGCACCAGATGACGCACGATTATGCCGCGCCTCATGAGCCCGTCCTCGTCTACCAGCTCTCCCCCGCGGCGCTCAATCTCGCGCGCCATCTGGGCCAGACCCGACACGGCCACGCGCGGGTAGTCCTTAATATGAGAAAGCGACTGAGCAAGCCCGGCATCGGCATATTTAAAGTCCGTAAGCCACACGTCGACAAGGTCGCCCAGCGCCGCCACGGCACTCGCGCGCTCGTAACCACTCGTGTTGTAGACAATTGGGATGACCAACCCGCGCGTCCGTGCCGCGGCAATCGCGGCAGGCAACAGGTGCGCATAGTGCGTCGCCGTCACCAGGTTGATGTTATTGGCGCCCTGGTCCTGCAGCTCCAGCATAATCTCGACCAAACGCTCGGGCAAAATCTCAAGACCGAAATTGCCCGTCGAGATCTCGTGGTTTTGGCAGTAGATACATTTGAGCGAACAGCCGCTAAAGAAAATCGTACCCGAGCCGGCCTCGCCCGAAATGGGCGGCTCCTCCCACATATGGAGCGCCGCGCGGGCGACGTTAAGCGTGTTGTCGGCGCCGCACACGCCACGCGCGCCCTCGTCGCGCGCCGCACCGCAACGGCGCGGACACAAATGGCAGGCGGGCGAAAAAAGTTCGGTCAACGACGTCGGCATAAAAACATGCTCCAAAACAATGATTCAGCAGCTCAAACGTAAAGGGACCAACCGCACAGACGGCTCGAGCCCAAGGCGCCGTAATCGTCCGACACGATTTTTGTAATGTCAAGACTGGAATCGATAAAGTGCCGCTTTATGATGTAGGTATTCCGCCCCCCGCGGAGCAACTGGGTGAACCGTCGCGTTTATTTAGGGAGCCCACACAGTCGTACCTAGTACAGGTATCCTTCGTTGTTAAGGACGCTGGAACAGTCGATGAGGGCACCCACCTGTTTTAGGTGGGTTCATTTTCGTAACGTGGGGGGTGGTTTTCATTTGCCGAAAACCACCATTACAGCCCATATGGATCCCCGCCGGTATCCCGACAAGCCATCGACAACATCCCAATATCTGGTAAGCGCGTGATTATCGCTGCATGCAATTCCATGCACCCCCCCGTGGTCGAGTATCATGGTTCGGCTATGCCCTTTGCGCATGGCGTTCTTCTGACCTTTTCCTTCGACGCTTGGCGGTTTTTAGATTCATGGCTTCATCCCCGAGCTACATACCGTACCTATGCGTGGCAGCGGCGGCCTTTATCACGACCTTCCTCATTGTGCCCCTGGTCAAGCGCTTGGCAATTAAGCTCGACGCCGTCGACTATCCTTCCAAGCGCCGCATCAACACCAAGCCCATCCCGCGTTTGGGCGGAACGGCGGTGTTTTTGGGCCTGGTCGTTGCCTGCATTGTGCAAATCCTAGGCACCTGGCACCTAGGCTGGCCGCCCGTCCTGGTGCCGCACCCGCGCCTTCACATTAGCTATCCCATGCTGGCGCTCTCCTTTACCGTCATCTTTGCGACCGGCGCTATCGACGACGTCTTCCAGCTCAAGCCCAAGCAAAAACTGGCCGGTCAGGTCCTCGCCGCGCTCATCGCCTGCGTGGGCGGCCTGCGCATCGGCGTCATCGTCAACCCGTTTGCCCCCGGCGAGATCATGCTCGGATGGCTCGCCTACCCCATCACCGTGATCTATCTGGTGGCATTCACCAACATCATTAACCTCATCGACGGCCTCGACGGCTTGGCCACGGGCATCTGCGGCATCGCGTCGTTCACCATGTTTTCGATGGCCGTTCTCTCGGGCCGCATCGACGCCGCCGCGCTCTCCATTGCGCTCTTTGGCGCCTGCCTGGCCTTTTTGCGCTACAACTTCAACCCCGCAAGCATCTTCTTGGGCGACTCGGGGTCGCTGCTTCTGGGCTTTGCGCTGGGCTCCATCTCGTTGCTCAACGTGAGCCGCACCGCCGCGCTCACCTCGCTTATCATCCCACTCATCGTTGCCGGCGTGCCCATCATCGACACGTTTAGCGCCATCGTGCGCCGCAAGCGCGCCCACATTAGCATCGGGCAGGCCGACAAGGGCCACATCCACCACCGCCTGATCCAAGAGGGCTACAACCAAAAACAGGCAGTGCTCCTCATCTACGCCTGGTGCATTATGCTTTCGGCCGGCGCCGCCGCGATTAACCAGGTCGAGGTGCCCATGCGCGTGCTCATCTTTACCGTGCTCGCCATTGGCTCGGCGGCCTTTGCCAAGCATCTACATCTGTTTGAGCCCGTGCTGCGCCACCATTACAACAAGCGCACACACGAGGATGAGCTCGTCACCCCCGACGACCCCGCCTTTAAGCAGGAGGAGCAGGCAGCCGAAGAACGTAAGGAAGAGCGCCACCACAAGCTCTAGGGTAAGCTGCCGAGAATGTGCCAAGGCATCGCTGACCAAGTGCAACTACATCGCATCAATCGCGTAAGCCACCCCTTGCCAGCCCCTCGCCTACTTACGCCCCGCCCCTCCAATAAACGCGTTATCATCTTGACCCATGAACATACGTTAGGAGCAATTATGCCAAACGAGAACAGCTACGAAGTCGCTCTGCAGAAGAGCAACGCCATTCGCGAGGGCCTGGCCAAGACGCCCGACAAGTTCACCATGCTCACCGGCGACCGCCCCACCGGCCGTCTGCATCTGGGTCACTACTTCGGCACCCTCAAGGGCCGTGTGGAGCTGCAGAACATGGGTGCCAAGACCAACGTACTCATCGCCGACTACCAGGTCATCACCGACCGCGACACGACCGAGCACATCCAGGACAACGTGTACAACATGGTCATGGACTACCTTGCCTGCGGCATCGACCCCGACAAGACCATGATCTACGCGCACTCCGCCGTGCCCGCCGCCAACCAGCTCATGCTGCCGTTCCTGTCGCTGGTGTCCGAGGCCGAGCTGGCGCGCAACCCCACGGTCAAGGCCGAGATGGAGGCCTCGGGCCACGAGCTCACCGGCCTTCTGCTCACCTACCCGGTGCACCAGGCCTGCGACATCCTGTTCTGCAAGGGCAATGTGGTGCCCGTCGGTCGCGACCAGCTGCCGCACATC
>NZ_QRKO01000022.1:13796-40307 GCF_003471985.1 Collinsella sp. AM15-2
TGTGGTGCCCGTCGGTCGCGACCAGCTGCCGCACATCGAGCTCACCCGCACCATCGCCCGCCGCTTTAACAACCGCTACGGCAAGGTGTTCCCCGAGGTCGACGCACTGCTGTCCGAGACCCCGCTGCTGCCGGGCCTGGACGGTCGCAAGATGAGCAAGAGCTACGGTAACGCCATCAACATCTCGATGACCGCCGAGGAGACGGCCAAGCGCATCAAGAAGAGCCAGACCGACTCCGAGCGCATGATCACATTCGATCCCGAGAACCGCCCCGGCGTGTCCGGTCTGCTTTCGACGGCCGCCATCTGCACCGGCCGTTCCGAAGTCGAGATTGCCGAGGAGATTGGCATGGGCGGCTCCGGCCAGCTCAAGAAGTACGTGACCGAGGCCGTCAACGAGTACTTCGCGCCGATCCGTGAGCGTCGCCAGCGCTACGAGAACGACCTGGATTACGTAAAGGACGTCCTGCACGAGGGCAACCGTCGCGCCAATGAGATCGCCGAGCAGACCCTGGGCGAGGTTCAGGACGCCATGGGCATGGTGTACTAGGCAAAGCGCCTTCGCACAACATAGACGGTGAGGCTGAATCCTCACCGAAACAGGAACAGGCCCGCTGGCAGATAGTTGCCAGCGGGCCTGTTCCCGAAGTACACCGTTGAATCGCACAGAGGGGAGGAATGCGAATCAAACTCAACAGGGCAGGCTTTTTCATCGCCTATTGCCTGCTCCGTTGCTGAAAACAATATAGTTCACCGTGGTTTACTTTGCTGCGACAAACCGCGCCGCCATACCTTCTCCATAAGTTAACCTCGGTAAACCTGCCAAAACCACCACAAAGGGGATAGGCACCTTTGTGGTGGTTTAAGCCACGGCAGAGCCGCTAGAGCCCTGCAGGCCAGCGACAGGCGGCCAAGTCGACGTGCATGTCGTCCTTAAACGCCACACCCTCCCCTAGCAAAAGCTCACGTTGAGCATCGGGACCGCCAAAAGCAAAACCATCGCATATGCGGCCATCGGCAAACAC
Organism: Collinsella sp. AM15-2; assembly: GCF_003471985.1. Taxonomy (NCBI): domain Bacteria; kingdom Bacillati; phylum Actinomycetota; class Coriobacteriia; order Coriobacteriales; family Coriobacteriaceae; genus Collinsella; species Collinsella sp. AM15-2. The sequence goes on from NZ_QRKO01000022.1 coordinate 14,822, forward strand.
CACGCGGTGACAGGGAATCTCGCCGGGGCGCGGATTGCCATGCAGGGCATACCCCACGTACCGCGCACTTCGTGGACGTCCAGCAAGCAGCGCCACCTGACCATACGTGGCGACCATCCCCTCGGGAATCTGCTCGACCACCTCGTACACCCGCTCAAAAAAGCCCTCAGACGCCATTGCTCGCTCCCTTCCACCCGGAATAGCATAAACCACCACAAAGGTGCCTGTCCCCTTTGTGGTGGTTTTGGCAGGTGGGCTAGTTAACGGGCTGGAAGAAGGCTACGGCTACGGCGCCGGGGCCTACATGGGTGCCGATGGTGGCGCCGATGGTGTGAACGGGCAGTTCGCCCTCGGTGTGGCCAGCCCACAGTGCCGCGCTGTCCTCGATATACTTCTTGAGCACCGCATCCGAAAGGCCCGTATAGCCGAGCGCCAGCGGCATGGAAAAGTCGATGCCGCCTGCCTTTTCGACCTTCTGGTTGAGCAGGTTACGGCCGTTCTTGGAACCGCGCGCCTTGCCCAGCTGCACGATCAGACCGTCCTCGGCAGCCACAACGGGCTTTACGTTGAGCAGCGTGCCCACGGCGCCGGCAGCAGCAGACAGGCGACCGCCGCGCACCAGGTACTCCAACGTCTCGAGCAGGCCGATGACGACCACGCGGTCGCGCACGGCCTCGACAGCCGCCGCAACCTGAGCCGCGCCCTGGCCCTCGTCCACCAAGCGCAGGGCATACTCGACCAGCACGCGCTCGCCCAGGGTAACGTTATTGCTATCCACCACGTACACATCGCCGCCCGGGGCCTCGGCAAGTGCGGTGCGGGCACTCTGATTGGTGCCCGAGAGCTTGGCGCCCACGGTAATAATCACGGCCTCATCGCCGGCCTCACGCGCTTCGGCAATCGCCTGCGAAAAGGCGTACGGGTTGACCTGACCGGTCTTGGGCAGCTCATCGCGCTCCACAAGCATCTCGTAAAAGCGCTGGTGATCGATGTCGACGCCATCCATATACACATCGGTGCCAAAGGTGACGGACAGCGGCAGAACACGCAGAGCGGGGTGCTCCGCCGGCGACATATCGCTTGCGGAATCGGTAATAATGCGGACGGACATAACGAATCCTTTCTTGCGCAGGTCCCGCGCGGGGAATTTTGACAGCAATGCCCCGGCACGGCATACGCGCTCAAACGGGACTATGCAGTTTTTAATGGGAAGCAAATGCCTTGGCGGCCTTAGATCTCACGCAGGGTGTTGAGAATCGTACGCAGCGACGCATACATCTGCTCGCGCTGCTCCACACCCATAGCCTTACCGGTGGTGTCGAGCACCTCGCGAATGATGCGGTCCGCCTCGCTCATGCTCTCGCCGCCCAGAGCGGTCAGGCGCACCGGGGCACGATACTTAACGGCTGCATCACCCGAGTCGTCGACCTCGACGTAGCCGCCCTCCTCCAGATGCGCGAGCGTGCGCGAGACGGCGGCACGGGTCACGCCTGCCATGCGAGCCAGGTCAGCGCCAGTCAGGCCGTCCTTGCTGCGCTCAAGATAGTACAGGCACATAACGTCGGAGCCCTTGAGGCCCAGCCTTGCGCCCTCGGATGTCTTAATGCGCTGGATCTCCTTGTAGAGCCCGCTGATCAGTCCGACAAAGTCCTCGAAACGTGTCTCGTCGTTCTGCTGCATGGGAGACGACCGCCTTTCGCTTGCATGATGCTAACGGGTAAACATCTTAGCCGCACAAGGCAACACCCATACCCAAATATCCCATTTGTTAACCCATCAACATAAAAACCACCACAAAGGGGACAGGCACCTTTGTAGTGGTTTTGACCGGCGAACATGATCCGCAGGCGTCGCTACAGTTCCACGCAGGGATTGTCGCGGGTCACAAGCGTTTTAACGACAACCGTCGCTCCCAGATAGCGCTCGAGCAGCTCGGCTAAGCGATCGATCGCGGCCTGGCAATCCCCCATCCGCTCGGGCTCCACGCACTCAATCGCCAGGAAAGCATCGGCCGAATCATCGGACAACGCCGTTCGAACGCCATCGCGCCAGTTCCAGCAGCGGCATACGGCGCCCGCATCATCGATGTAGGCGAGCTCGCCGGGCAGCGTCGGGTCATCCGCTTCCTCGCCAAGAGGCAAGAACGCATCGCCACCGTCGGTCACCTTCAAGCGAAGGTCTCCCTCGATCGCATGCAGATCCTCGCCTCCCACGGGCAGCGCGTAGGTCAGCGACACCGTGTTGTAGATGTCCACCGCGGGCGTAATGTGGCCCACAGGCTTGTCCTTAAGCACGCGCTTGAGCAAGTTCTCGATCGAGCAGCGGGCGCCCTTTTTAGTCTTGAACAGCCGGTACGCGTCGCGCCATGCCTTGACCGGCGCGTTCTCGCTGATGGTATCGCTAGTCAGGTGGCGCTCCGCATCGATGTTGGCGCGGTCAAGCAGCGCGGCGATCGCATCCACGTCCTCCTGGGGAATCTTAGCCGCGGGCTTCATGCCCTTTACGACCACAACGCCGATAGCCGCCTGCGGAAATAGTTCCCAGAATGAATCCTCGGCAATAAAGCTCTTCATACGCTCTCCCTTCATTGTGCGCGCCCGAGTGAGGGCGCCTAAACAAAAAGCGCCTTTACAACGGCCACCTTCAAAGTCCTACGGTGCCGCCACAAGAGCGCTTACGCTGTCCCCATCCGGAGAAGGGGACGATACGTCAGGCGTATTGTAACCCGAGCCATCCACGCGAGCAAAACCACCACAAAGGCGCCTGTCCCCTTTGTGGTGGATATGGACTCACAGCGAAGCTAGTGGCGAAGTCCCAGCAGCCCGCGGCCGCGATGACGGGCGTCGGCGTGTACTTGAGCGTGCGGACCGGCGGCCTTGACGGACTCGGGCAGGTGCGAGTACTTCTTCTCGAAGTTCTCCTCGAACATCACCGCCAGGTTGTGCGCTGCCTCGTCGTAGCGCGCGGTGCTCTGCCAGTACTGGCGCGGCACCAGAATGCCGTCGGGCACACCGTGGCACGTGGTGGGAATGTCGACGTTAAAAATATCGTCGTGCACGAACTCGCTGTCCTCGATGGTACCGTCGAGGGCGCGGGCCACCAGGGCGCGCGTGTAGGCAAGCTCGATGCGATGACCCACGCCGTAGCCGCCGCCGATCCAGCCGGTGTTGACCAGGTACACACGCGTGCGGCCGTCGGCGATGCGCTCACCGAGCATCTTGGCATAGACCATGGGGTCGAGCGGCATAAACGGCTCGCCAAACAGCGAAGAGAACGTGGGCGTGGGCTCGGTGACGCCGACCTCGGTGCCGGGGATCTTGGCCGTAAAGCCCGTCACAAAGTGATACATGGCGGAGTCGGCCGTCAGGCGCGAGATGGGCGGCAGCACGCCAAAGGCATCGCAGGTCAGGAAGAGCACGACGCTTGGAGTGGTGCCCATGCCCTTGGTCCACGCGTTGGGAATGTGCTCCACAGGGTATGCCACGCGCGTGTTGTGCGTGATCGAGATGTCGTCGTAGTTGGGCTTGCGGTTCTCGTCGAGCACCACGTTTTCGCAGATCGCGCCAAAGCGGACGGCGTTGAAGATCTCAGGCTCGTGGAACGCGTCCAGGCCCTCGCATTTGGCGTAGCAGCCACCCTCGATGTTGAAGATGCCCATGTCGGACCAACCGTGTTCGTCGTCGCCGATCAGCAGGCGCGTGGGGTTGGCCGAAAGCGTGGTCTTGCCGGTGCCGGAGAGGCCAAAGAACACGGCGGTCTCATGCGTGACGGGGTCCATACTGGCCGAGCAATGCATGGGCAGCACGTCGTCCTCGACGGGCAGCAGGTAATTCATGACGCTGAAAATGGACTTTTTGATCTCGCCGGAGTAGCCGGTGCCGGCGACCAGAATCACGCGCTCCTGGAAGTTAATGACCACGGCGGCGCTGGAGTTGAGGCCCTTGATGGCGGGATCGCACTGGTAGCCCGGCGCGGCGAGCACGCAGAAGTCCGGCTCGCCGGTGCGTGCGATTTCACGGGCAAGCGGGCGGGCGAGCATCTGCTTAATAAAGAGCGCCTGGCTGGCACGCTCGCAGGCGACAAGCAGACGACGCGTATGGTTGCGGTCGGCACCGGCCATACCGCGAGTGACGAACACGTCGCGCTCGTTGAGATAGTCGACGATGCCGGCCTTGATGGCCTCGTAGCTCTCGACAGACAGCGGGCGGTTGACGGCACCCCAGGCAATCTTGTCGTGAACATCGGGGGTGTCAACGATAAAGCGGTCATTAGGCGAGCGGCCAGTGCGCTCCCCCGTCTCGATCACCAGCGCGCCGTTGGAGGCCATACGACCTTCGTTGCGACGGATGGCGTGCTCGACGAGCTCGGCTGCCGGCAGGTCGACCAGCAGGCGGGGCTGGTTCTCGGCAGGATCTTCGACCAGCGTAATGCCAAAGTTGGACAGAACTTCTGCAGGGGTAACACCTGGCATGGGGCCTCCTTTAAAAGCGCGACACGTGGACGAGGCGCGCACTTTACTCACGTAAAGCCCGTTGTACCCGATATGCAAAAACGTTTTTGCGGCAACGGCGAAGCGCCCGCCCAACGGTCAAAAATCGCACGCAAGCGGCCTAGTCATTGGGGACGTTTTTAAACGACTAATCGTTGGGGACACTCTTGAACAGGCAACAACCAAGGAGTGTCCCCGGATGCCGGCACTCGGGGACGTTCCTAAAGTGCCGGCACATAAGGAACGTCCCCGAGTGCCGGCTACTGAATGGCGCCGCCGAAATTATCGAACAACCTGTTCAAAAACACGAACGAACACCGTCGCGTCTATACTAGAGCGCAGCAATAGAAAGGACTCCGCTTTGAGCATCACGCCCATCGATAGCATTCGCCGCGCCATCGCCCGCCGCAACGGCGTCGCCGACCCCACCGTATCGGACGGGGCGCACGGGCAGGGCGGACGCATCGAGAACGGCCTGTTCCCCGCATCGCACACCGCCGAGGAGCTCGCACGAATCCAAGAGCTAAGCCAGCGTAACGCCGGCGGTCCCGACAGCAGCCAGGCCACACGCCGTCGCCGCGAGCGCGATCGCCAGCCCGGCCCCATCCACCGCATGGTCAATGCCTGGTGGAACCGCCTGCTCGGAGCCGTCTACGGCGGCGGCTTCTCCACGCAAGAAGCCGAGTACGAAGATCACGCCACCCGTCGCGACTACCTTTGGAATACCCTGGGCACCGCCGTATGGGGCATGGCGTTTCCGTTGCTCACCATCGTGTCCACACAGCTCGTGGGCGCCGAGGAGGCTGGCAAATTCTCCATCGCCTTTGTCACCGGCACGCTCATCATGATCGCGTGCAACTACGGCGTGCGCAATTTCCAGGTCTCGGACATCGACGAAAAGACGTCCTTTGCCTCTTACCAGCTCAACCGCTGGATCTGCGGAGCGCTCGCGCTGGCATGCGGCCTGGTATACAGCAGCGCCCGCGGCTACGATGCGCAGATGGCCACAATCGGCCTGGGCGTCTACCTGTATAAGGTGATCGACGGCATTGCCGACGTGTACGAGGGCCGCCTGCAGCAGGCCGACAAACTCTACCTGGCCGGCATGAGCCAAACGCTACGATCCGTCGGCGTCATCGCGGTCTTTAGCGTGGTACTGTTCCTCACGCGCAGCATGCCCATCGCCGCCATGGCCATGGGTGTTACCGCGATCGCCTCGCTCGTTCTGGTCACCGCGCCGCTCGCCCTGCTCGAAACCGAAAAATCGCGCCGCGTGAGCCTGCGCGAGGTCGGTCACCTGTTTATCCAATGCGCCCCGCTTTTTGGCGCGCTGTTCCTGTTCAACCTTATCGAGAGCATGCCCAAGTTCGTGATGGAAGGCACGCTGGCCTACAAGTATCAGCTGTACTTTAATGCCCTGTTCTTTCCGGCGCAGGCTATTTTGTTGAGCATTGGATTTATCTATAAACCGCAGCTCCTGCGTTTGTCGAGCATTTGGGCTAATCCTCGCAAGCGTCGTCGCTTTGACCTGATTATTGTTGCCGTTATGGCACTGATCGTGGTCATCACCAGCGTGTGCGCCGCATTTATGGCAGGTCCCGGTATTCCCCTCATGAGCTTCATGTACGGCCTCAATTTTGCGCGCTACCGCACGCTGGCACTGCTGATGGTTGTCGCCGGCGGCGTCACCGCGGCCATCGACTTTCTCTACGCCATCATCACGGTGCTGCGCCATGCCGGCGACGTCACCAAAATCTACCTGATCTGCTTCGCCGTAAGCGTAGTGCTGCCGGTGATCCTGATCAACCTGCTGGGTCTGATGGGCGCCGTGGTGAGCTACCTAGCCATCATGGCCCTACTCCTGGTGCTGCTGATTATCGAATACGCCCACATCCGCCAACGCATCGAGCGCGACCGCAACCCGTACGGCGCCTAATTAGCTGCCCCGGTCACCGGAATTTGCGATGGAATCGCCCCGGCTGGGGTCTCGTTGAAGACAATATGCATTACGTAAAACTAAGTGAGTAGATTTTTACCGAATCCCTGACCACACCGACAGAGCACAAGTCTGTGACCTGCGGTTTTATTGAGGCAAATATGTTGGGTGCTCGGCATTTCCAAAAAAGTCTACTCACTTAGCCAGCGGGCAGCCAAATGATTATTTAATCCCCGTCCCAGAGAAATCAATTAGCGGGCAGAAGGGCAAGAGTAGTCAAAAAAGCCCCGTCCCAAATTAGCTACCACTTGCACCGATTATTCGCCCGGGTTGATGTTCGCGTAGAACTCCGCCCCATCATCGAGCCGCAGGATGCCCACGCGACCGAACTCGGAGCCGGTGGCGGCGGCGCAGTCGATGTCGATGCGATCGGGCACGCCGGCGGTATCCTCGCCACCCAGGCGCACAATCTGCCCGCGGCCCGACTCCTCATCGAGCCCCGCCAGGCCGCCAACCTCGCAATAGCGCCCAAGCGACACCGTGGGCGTGTGGCCGCTCACCACGACCGGGCCCTCGCCCTCGGCAGAAAGCAGTCCCGTCGGCGCATCCCAATAGCCGTGACGAATCCACAGCAGGTCATCGGACGACTGCACGGCGAGCATTTGCCGCAGCAGCTCGCTATCGGCATCGACCGCTCCCCTGCCGTCACCGCAATCGACACCATGCTCAAGCAAAAACGCGCGCGCCGCCTCGGTCTGGATGCCGGCATGCACCAGCAGGTACGGGCGCTCCTCGGTCTCGGCCACCGCGTAGAGCGGCAGCGCGGCCATCCATCGCACGAGCTCCTCGTATGCCTCAAATTCCATGTCGTTGAGCTGCTCGCTCGTCGTCCAGCCACCGTTGATATCCCAGGTCTCGGCATCGAGCGGGTCCTGGCCAATGATGGCATCGAGCATGATCTGCTCGTGATTGCCCTTGAGCACGTGGGCGTTGGGCAGCGAGCGCACGAGCTTAATAACGCCGACCGGATCGGGCCCGCGATCGATCATGTCGCCCAGCACGTACAGCGTGTCGTCGGACGTCAACGAGATCTTAGACAGGGCCTCGTCAAGCGCACGCACGTGCCCGTGAGCATCAGATGTCACATAGATCGCCATGGTACGCCTCTCCTTGCATTGCGGTCTAAGCCCGGCGCCGCAACTAAAACTTCAAGTTGAACTTAAACGTTACCCATTGTACTCCGTTGCAATAAAGCTGGAAAGGGTTTCCGAGCAGAGGCAAAGACGGCAGCCGTCTATGACGATATCGCGCACGCCCGTAATCCGCCCCCATAAACCCACCACCTTTGGGTACAAATAACCGCAGACAACTGACCGTGCCACGCCAACCACCCAGGAGCGGACACTATCCATGAACCAGATACTTCTCTTTATCGGCCTCGTCATCATTTTGTGCCTGACCATCAAACCCGTCGGCAAAAAACTCCCCTTCCCCACCCTCCTCATCTTTATTGCGCTCGGCATGCTGCTCGGCGTCAACGGTCCGGCGCACATCGACTTTAGCGACTACGCGCTCACCGAAACCGTCTGCAGCACGGCGCTGCTGTTCATCATGTTCTACGGCGGCTTTAACACCAACATCGACCGTGCCAAACCCGTCGCCGCGCCCGCTGTGCTGCTGAGCACGCTCGGCGTTATCGCCACCGCCGGCATCACTGGCGTGTTCGCACACTTCGCACTGGGCTTCGACTGGATCGGCGGCCTGCTGCTGGGCTCGGTCGTGGCGTCGACCGACGCGGCGAGCGTCTTTAGCGTGCTGCGCGAGCACAACCTGTCGCTAAAGGGCGGCACCGACTCGCTGCTCGAGGTCGAATCGGGCTCCAACGACCCCGTCGCCTACATGCTCACCGCGGTACTCGCCACCCTCGCGGCGGGTGGCAACATCGACATTCCCGTGCTGCTGGCCAAGCAGATCATCCTGGGCGTGGGGCTGGGCCTTGCCATCGGCTGGATATCCAGCCGCCTGATTGAGCGCGCACACGCAACGGCCGAGGGCGCGCAGACTATCTTTTTGTTCGCCGTGGCGATCGTCGCCTACGCACTGCCGAGCTACCTGGGCGGCAACGGCTTTTTGGCCGTATACCTGGCAGGCATTGTGCTGGGCGCGAGCGACATCACCGGCAAGGTCGAGATGGCGCACTTCTTTGACACCCTTACCGAGATGGCCGAGATGACGATCTTCTTCTTGCTCGGCCTGCTCGTCACGCCCGCGCGCCTGCCGCAAATGCTGCTACCCGGCCTGGCGCTCATGGCGTTTATGCTCTTTGCGAGCCGCCCCATCGCCGTCGGTCTGCTGCTGGCGCCCTTTAAGACGAGCCCTCGCCAGGTTGCGCTCGTAAGCTGGGCGGGCTTGCGCGGCGCGGCTTCGGTCGTCTTTAGCCTCTTTGCTGTGGTGGCCGGCGTTCCCGGCGGACACGACCTATTTGACCTGGTGTTTGTGATTGCCGTATCGAGCATTGTGGTGCAGGGTTCGCTACTGCCGGCGGTGGCGAAGAAACTCGATATGATCGATGCGGCCGGCGACGTGCGCCGCACCTTTAACGACTACCACGACGAGGACGGCATGTCGTTTGTAAAGCTCAAGGTGGGCGCTGGCCATCCGTTTGCCGGGCGCTCGCTCGCCGATATTGGCAGCGCGACGGACATGCTCGTGGTCTTGGTGCTGCGCGACGGGGCACACCCGGTACTGCCCAACGGCGATACCGTCATCGAGGAAGGCGACCTTCTGGTGATGGCAGCCCCAACGTTCGAAGAGCGTGCCGAGGTTACGCTGCGCGAGGTCACCGTGACGCCCCACGGTCGCCTGGCCGGTCAGCGCCTGCGCGACGTGCCGCAGGGCAAGCACCCGTTTATCGTGGTGATGCTCAAGCGCGACGGCCAAACCATCATCCCCGATGGCAACACCCTAATATACGCCGGCGACGAAGCCGTCATCGCCACGCTAGCTTCCTAGCAGCCCGTCCCTCTTCAGCTACTAGCTGTCACCCACAGCAAAGTCGCGGAGGTCGAGGCCTTCGCGTTCGGCTCGGGCTAGGAGCTCTTGGGGCGACTCGTCCTCGATATCCATCACGTCGAGCATGGCAGCGGGAAAGCCCACGCCAGCCGCGCTCCCCGCGTAGTCGAGCAAGCCCTCGCGCAGCTGGTCTACATCAACTTCAATCTTCACGGTGAATCCTCCTACCGGGCAATCGCGGCCGGACAAACCGCACGTCCCAACTGATGTGCAATAAACTCCAGATACGGCCATAATAAAATAATGAACATCAGGGAGGTTACGGATGATGGACAAGCTCACTGCCATGACAGAACAAGTCAGAGATTTTTGTGATGCGCGCGATTGGCGCAAATATCACACTCCAAAGGAACTTGCCATCGGCATAGCGACAGAGTCCTCCGAACTCCTTCAGCTTTTCCGCTTTATGAGCGACAAGCGCATTGCAGAAATGTTCGATAGCCCTGATCAGCGCCAAGCCATCGAAGACGAAGTTGCCGACACGCTCCTCTTTCTCCTACGTTTCGCCGATCTAAACGGAATCGACCTCCCAAAGGCGCTCTCGTCCAAACTCAAACGCAACGGCGAGCGCTATCCCGTCGACACCAGCTCCAGCGAATACAGAAAGGCGGCCCACCATGAGTAATGAGTTCGCCCTTCGACAATACACGCTTCCCCTCCCCCAACCCTTCGAGGCAAGCGAATCGCTGCAGGACTTTGGCACGCCAAAGCCCGGATTCCACCATGACGAGAGTTGGCCCGTTCTCTATATTCTGACCAACAGTAAAAACAAAACGGCGTACATCGGTCAAACGACCAATTATCGACGCCGCATGAAGCAACACGCCGCAAACGTGGACAAAGACTTCGACCGGACCCTCCTGATTGACAATCCAACCTTCAATCAGTCAGCAACATTTGAGTTTGAGAATCGACTTATCGAGCTGTTCTGCGCTGACGAAAAATACCAGGTAACCAACGCCAACAATGGCTATGCCCAGTTCGATTATTTTGAGCGACCTCAGTATCGCCAGAAGTTCAGAGACCTCTGGACAAAGCTTCGCGAAGAGAACTATGCGATCCACCCCATCGAAGAGCTCGAGAATACCGACCTGTTCAAATTCTCGCCCTTCAAAACGCTCACGCCCGATCAATACGAAACGATTGAGGCGATTTACAGGCGGCTCGAGCAAGAGCATGAAGACATTAAACACGGCGGTCCCAAGAAAGAGCGCGTAACCGTCGTGAACGGCGCGCCGGGAACAGGCAAAACAATCCTCGCCATCAGTCTCATGTTCAAAATCAAAAATGAGCCGAACCTTTCCGGTCTGCGGGTCGGCTTCGTGACGCCCATGGAGTCTCTGAGCAAGACGCTCAAAAAACTCACGCACTTCCTCCCCGGGTTAAAGCCCGGCGATATCCTGAGCCCCAACGACGTCACAAAAAACGATCGGTATGACGTCTTGCTTGTCGACGAGGCGCACCGACTGGGAAACTACTTATCCGCCGGCGCCGGCATCGGAGCTTTCTACAACACATGTGAACGACTCAGCTTGCCGCGCACGAGCAGCCAGGTGGATTGGATTTTCAAATGCTGCGACAAGGCGTACCTGTTCTTTGACCCCAAACAGCAAGTCCGCGCATCGGGACTCAACCGAGATGGCCTTGAGCAGCGACTCAACCAACTCGAAGAAGCCGGCATCGAGACCGAAGAATTCAACTTGAGTACCCAAATGCGCGTGCGTGGCGGCGATGAGTACCTCGATTTTGTCTACGACCTGCTTGATAACAAAGCGTACATGCATGCCGGCATGAAGTTCAAAGCACTCTTTTCATAGGAGCCTTACGATTCGCGAGCCGGGGATCCGGACAGCGATATCCCCAGATACCAGTTTGGAATCGTCGACCGATTTGAGGACTTCTGCTCTCTGCAGCAAACCAAGGAAGAAGAAGTTGGTCTATCCCGCATGATGGCAGGCTTTGCGTGGAAGTGGGAAACGAAGAATAACAAAGATGCGTTCGATATCGTCATCGAGGGCATTCCCAAACGCTGGAACTCAACCCAGAAGGATTGGGTTAACTCCGCCAACGCCGTCAACGAAGTCGGATGCATTCATACGGTACAAGGCTACGACCTCAACTACGGATTCGTAATTCTGGGTCCCGACATTTACTACGATTCGAACAAAGATGCAGTCAACGTTAACAGGGCAAACTTCAAAGATGCCGTTGCCAAGAAAAAGGCAAGCGACGATGATCTGCAAAAGATCATCGTCAACGCCTACTACGTCCTCATGACGCGCGGCATGTTAGGAACGTATCTCTATGTGTGCGACCCCGCGCTCAAAGAGTACCTGTCACGGTATATCCCGGCGATATAGACCTTGCGACCGCCCTCCCCCATGTAACCATCCTGTAAATCATAGCGGCGCACTCGAGTTTTACCGTGATGCGGTCGCGCCTAGCGCTCCACTGTGCTAAAGTATCCCGAACGTTCAAACGACTACGAGGGGGAACTAGAAGATGGCACGTGTGCACAACTTCTCAGCTGGCCCGGCCGCACTGCCCACAAGCGTGCTCGCCGAGATCGCCGACGAGATGATGGACTACCGCGGTTGCGGCATGTCCGTGCTCGAGATGAGCCATCGATCTAGCATGTACCAGCAGATCATCGACGACGCCGAGGCAACCCTACGCCGCCTGCTGAGCATCCCCGACAATTACCGTGTCCTGTTTTTGCAGGGCGGCGCCACGCTGCAGTTTGCGGGCATCCCCATGAACCTCATGCGCCGCGGGCGCGCCGGCTACATCGTGACCGGCAACTTTGCCAACAAGGCGTACAAGGAGGCCGCCAAGTACGGCGAGGCCGTGCTGCTCGCGAGCTCCGAAGACACCAACTTCGACCGCATCCCCGACATGGCCGACATCAACGCGCGTATTGCCGCCGAGGCTGCGGGCGACGGGCTCGACTACGTCTACATCTGCCAGAACAACACCATCTTTGGCACCATGTACCGCGAGCTGCCTAACTGCGGCGATGTGCCGCTGGTCGCCGATGTTTCGAGCTGCTTTTTGTCGCAGCCACTCGACGTCGAGCGCTACGGACTCATCTACGCCGGCGCTCAGAAAAACGCCGGCGCCGCTGGCGTGACCGTGGTCATCGTGCGCGACGACCTGATCGCCGACGGCCCGGCCTTTGCGCAGACGCCGCAGTACATGAACCTTAAGACCCAGGCCGCCAAGGGCTCCATGCTCAACACGCCCAACACCTTTGGCATCTACGTGTGCGGCAAGGTGTTCCGTTGGGTTGAGCAGACCGGCGGACTTGCCGCCATGGCCGAGCGCAACTGGGCCAAGGCCAACCTGCTCTACGACCTGCTCGAGCACAGCGAGCTGTTCCATGGCACCGCGCAGGCCAACAGCCGCTCCATCGCCAACGTCACGTTCCGTACCGGCGACGCCGAACTCGACGCGGCCTTTGTTGCGGGCGCGGCAGAGCACCAGATCCAAAACGTCAAGGGCCATCGCCTCGTCGGCGGAATGCGCGCCAGCGTGTACAACGCCGTCACCATGGAGGACGTGCAGGCGCTGGCCACGTACATGAAGGACTTCGAAGCGCAGCATAGTTTGAGCCCGCGATCTAACTAGCCCGCAACCCGCGGGCCGACCAGCCACTTCAAACCACTTGTTTCAAACAAACCTGCTAAGGAGTTTTCCATGCGCAAGATCAAGACCATCGACGACATCACCAAAGACGGCGAAGTCGAGTTTGGCGAGGGCTACGAGTTTGTGAGCACCGCCGAGGAGGCCGACGCCATCCTGATGCGTTCCACCGACCTGCACGGCTACGAGCTGCCCGAGGGCATCCGCGCCATCGCCCGCTGCGGCGCCGGCGTCAACAACATCCCCGTCGAGGAGTACGCCAAGAAGGGCGTCGTCGTCTTTAACTCCCCCGGCGCCAACAGCAACGCCGTCAAGGAGCTCGTCCTGGGCATGCTGGTGCTTTCGAGCCGCGGCGTCGTGCAGTCGATGAACTGGGTGCGCAACAACGCCGACGACCCCGAGATTCAGGTCGATGCCGAAAAGGCCAAGAAGGCCTTTGTGGGCCGCGAGCTCAAGGGCAAGCGCATCGGCGTCATCGGCCTGGGCAACGTGGGCTCCAAGGTCGCCAACGCCTGCGTCGACCTGGGTATGGACGTCTACGGCTACGATCCGTTCATTTCCGTCGAGCACGCGTGGGTGCTGAGCCGCGAGGTGCAGCGCGTGGGCACGCTCGAGGATCTGTGCCGCGGCTGCGACTACCTCACCGTGCACGTGCCCAGCAAGGCCGATACCATCGGCATGATCAGCACCGAGCAGATCGACCTGCTGGCGCCCGACGCCGTGCTCATCAACTACGCGCGCGAAACCATCATTGACGAGGACGCCGTCGACGCTGCCCTGCGCGAGGGCAAGCTCAGCTGGTTTAGCTGCGACTTTGCCACGCCCAAGACCGTCAAGATGCCCAACACGTTTATCACCACGCATTCGGGCGCCGGCACCGGCGAGGCCGAGGCCAACTGCGCCGACATGGCCATCAGCGAGCTCAAGGATTACCTGGAAAACGGCAACATCGCGCACAGCGTCAACTACCCCGCCTGCAGCATGGGCAAGGCGCGCGCCGCAAGCCGCATTGCCTGCCTGCATGCCAACGTGCCCAACATGATCGGCCAGATCACGGCCATTCTCGCCAAGGACAACGCCAACGTGCAGCGCATGACCAACGAGTCCGCTGGCGAGAACGCCTACACCATGTTCGACACCGATGAGCACCTGGACGGCAGCACGATCGAGGCACTCAAGCATATTCCGTCGATGTATCGTGTGCGCGTGATTAAATAGCGCCGGCGCCAATCCTGCCAGACAGACCACGAAGCCCATTCGGCCCCCGTTTTCACGAAACGGGGGCCGATTTTGTTGCTCCGGACGACTTTAAAATGATACCCATAACAAGTTTTTTCAGATAATCGATAGTGAGGCTCAAGTCGCTAAGCACACCCGCTTTGATAAACAGCTTTATCAGGGACTTTAGTAGGTAAAAATCGATCTCTATGTGCCGAATGTAAGTTGACTGTCCATTTTCCGAAACAACTTATTCTAGATAGCATTTTTAAGGCCCCTCCAAGGCGAAATATAAGTCTTTTTGTGACCAAAACTCTAGTCCGCGCGACCGTTTTCCACCCGCGCGGCTACATTCCTGCCCAATCGATAAAAATCTCCTCACGAAGCCGCCGTTCGAGCTCCTGCTGTCGCGGCGTCTTGTCTTTCAGCGGCACATCGAGATAGGACATGATGAGCTCCATCACCACGCGGAAGGCATCGGAGTCGGCCAGCTGACCATAGGTCATCAGAATGACGGGATATCCCATCGCTTGCAGCGCCGTCGTTCGATCGGAGTCCGAAATCTTGGATTCAATGGATCCGTGAATGGCTTTACCCTGGCATTCAACCAGACACTCTCGGCTGCCGTCCTTATTTGCCAGCAGGATATCGGCATAGCGCCTATCAAGCCCCGAAATCAGGCGGGCGCTGCGCGTCATACGAATCTCAACGTTATTGGTAAGGCTCAGCCCTTCGCCGCCGCGCAACCTCGTAAGGCCAAACAGCATCGAAGCCTGGACCTCGAGCGGCGATGCTGCCACCCCCGTAATGCATTTCGCGGCTCGTATGAACGATTTAGCGCCGCGGAGCCCCCGGACCTTATCGACGAACTCTGTAAGCTCAGAGAGCTCGATCAAGGGAGGTCGTTTCCACAAGTCCGTTGGATTCCCCGAGACATCCTTTACGTTTTCCCAGCCCGACCGTGCGTCACCCCACCGGCCCCCGTATGCCTGCTCAAGTGCCGACTTTACCTGAGGCGCAATCTTGCACACGGCAAAGGTGCCGCACATCTCATACATGCACATGATTAGACGCTCGTTTGAGACCGAGGAAGCCAGGGTCAGCAGGGTAAAGAGTGGGGACGCAACATCGAGGCCAAACTCCGTCTGCCGCACGGAATCAAACGGCCTCTCCCCGTTCCAAACATGCCTGACAATGCGATCGCCCTTACGTCCGCAGCTGCCCTGCGCCAACACGTGTAACGGGGTGCCCAGGAAATGCGTGACGAGCGGATGCTCACATAGGTGCTCCCTGCGCGGATCGTCCGCAGAATCGGGCAGGTCCGGCATTATTGCCAAGACCTGTGGAGGTATCCGGTGATACCGAAAGGCAGATATGTCGCACAGCATGTCGTCCATGAAGGGTACGTACCCGCTGCGTCGCTTGTGAACCCGCCCGGACGGCAAACGCGCTGGCTCGGCCTGCGAACGGTAAATACTGCCACGCCCACGTCGCGGATCTCTCAGGAGGCTTACAATCGGTTTGGAAAGCAAACTGATTGTGAGGTTGCATATGGTTGATGAGGACTTTGCCTGGCGGCTTGCGCAGGAGCTTGTGCGGATCGACAGCTCAGACCCGGGCGCGTATGAGGATGAAATTGAGCGCTTCATTAAGAGGCTCATTGAGCAGCAGCTGGCACAACTTGATAGTTCTGCGCTCGATGCCGTGCAGATTGAGGAGCTCGAAGTGCTGCCCGGGCGCCGCAACCTTAAAGTCACCGTGCCGGGCCAAAGCGACGAGCCGCGGCTGATCTATATCTGCCACATGGATACCGTCACCTTGGGCGATGGCTGGGACGCAGACATCGCACCGCTTGGGGCGGTTGTGCGCGACGATAAACTCTATGGCCGCGGTGCCTGCGATATGAAGGGTGGCCTGGCCTGCGCTATTGCCGCACTGATCCATACGCTCGAGCGCGTGGCGGCGGATGGCGCGTTGCCCCGCCGCGGCTTTTCGCTCATCTGCTCGGTCGACGAGGAAGACTTTATGCGCGGCTCAGAGGCCGCGATCGATGCCGGCTGGGTCGGCTCGCGTGAATGGGTGCTGGACACCGAACCCACCGACGGACAGATTCAGGTGGCGCACAAGGGGCGCACGTGGTTCGAGATTGAAATGGCTGGCGTAACGGCGCATGCGAGCCAGCCGTGGAAGGGCGCGGATGCCGTCGCCGCCATGGCCGAGGTCGTGTGTTCGCTCCGTCGCGCGTTTGCGGCGCTGCCCGCGCACGATGAGCTGGGGCCTTCGACCATCACGTTTGGCCAAATCGAGGGCGGATATCGCCCCTACGTCGTACCCGACCGCGCCAAAGTCTGGGTCGACATGCGCCTGACCCCGCCGACCGATACGGCCGCCGCAATCAATATGGTCGAGCATGCCATCGCCGTCGCCGAAGCCGCCGTTCCCGGTTGCCATGGCAGCTACACCGTGACGGGCGACCGCCCCGCCATCGAGCGCGACCCGAACTCTCCCCTTCTAGCAGCGCTCAAGCGTGCCGCCGATGACGTAACGGACGCGGACACGACCGTCGGCTTCTTTACCGGCTACACCGATACCGCCGTCATTGCCGGCAAGACAGGCAACCGCAATTGTATGAGCTACGGCCCCGGCTCGTTGGCGCTCGCACACAAGCCCGACGAGTATGTGCCCCATGCCGATATCGTTCGCTGCCAAAACGTGCTCATCGCGCTTGCCGATAACACGCTCTGGGACGCAAGCGGCCAAGTTGGGGCATAATAAGCCGCGAACAAACCGACTCGCGCGTTAGGACCGCCCATGAAAGCACTTCCGTTTCCCTGCATCCGCCCGGCTCAGGACCGTGTGCTCGAGGCGCTGCCTGCGATGGGCGGTATCCTGAGCGGCAACGACGCCCTGCGCGGCGCCATTGCTGACGGCCTAATGCTCAAGGATCCAGGCGCGGCGTATTACGTGTACGAATGCTCGGGCGAGCCGGGTCGCGCGACGGGTGTCGTGGCGATTTGCCCGGTTAACGTACTGACGGGTAGCGACGAGGCTGCCGCCGAGAGCGTCGACGCACTCGCCGCCGCGCGCGCGATCGCCGAGCTTAAGGTGCAGCCGCGCCCCGTGTCGCTCGCCTACGAGGCGTCGCCCGTCATGGATATCATTTTGAGCGCTGCCAAAGAGGGCGCATCGCTCTACGCCGTCACCGATCCCGCGGGCGTCACACATCGCGTGTGGGAGGTCAAGCGCGAGGACGCCGTTGCCGCCATCCGTGCCATGCTCGATCAGGCGCCCGACCCGGTGTTCGCCGGTGACTCCGCCTATGTCGCCGCACTGGCTGGGGCATCGCAGATTCTGGCCGACGAGGCCCGCGCTGCCGGCGCCTACTCTGGCAAAGAGCCGTTCAACTTTGCTGTAGCCGTGCTGTTCCCCGCCGCGCAGGTCAGCGGCAGCGCGCCGCAGGTTCCGACGGGTCTGCTCACTCACCAGGTCTCACGGTTCTAGCGAACTCAAACGCTAAGCTGGAAAACCCAGCATCCAAACAAACAAGGGGCGGAGATGCAGCAAACGCATGCACCTCCGCCCTTTTCGCATCAAACAATTACGCCGGTAAACCGGGCCGCAACGTCAGCGTTATCCACGCTGCGGACCTGCCGCCGCCACGAGCGGCTCTAGCCCCAGCTCGCGCGCGTAGTCTTCCTGCGTAAAGACTTCGACCAGTTCAAACGTATCGGCCGCATCGTCAAACGCAAAATGCAGCACTGAGCAGTTGCCCGGCACGCGTTCGCGCTCGTCGGCCGCCGCGCCCCGCACGTGGTCCAAAAACTCCTTGATAGCTGAGCCATGACTTACCGCGAGCACGCACGTATGGTCCGGACGCTGCATAAGATCGGTCAGCGTCGCCACCATGCGCGTGCGCACCTGGATCTGGCCCTCGCCGCCAAACTGCCGATAGAAGTCGCGCCACGGGCGCTCGGGCATAAGCATCACGCGCTCGGCCTCAAAGTCGCCAAAGAACCACTCACGCAGGCCGTCCAGGCGCTCGTACGCCAAGCCCGGCCACAAGTTGGCGATAGTCTGCTCGGTGCGATGAAGCGTAGAGGTGTAGGCATGATCGGGCTCAATGCCGCGCGCACGTAAAAACATGCCGGCGCGCGCCGCCTGGTCGCAACCCAACTGCGTAAGCGGCGAGTCACTCCACCCCTGAATGATACGCTTAAGGTTGAATATCGTCTGTCCATGACGGACCAGATACAGATCTTTATTCATAGGGGTCCTTTCGTTCGTTACCAACCCAAGAGCGAAAACGCCCCGTCGCAATAGCCAAAATGAAGCACGGCACCGTTGTCGGGTAGCTCTCCCCCGCCAGTCACATACTCAAGAAACTCCTGGCAGGCTGAGCCGTGGGAAACCGCCAGCACGCAGTCGTGCTGCGGCCTGGCCATGATGCGGGACAGCGCCGCGACCATGCGCGACTGAAGCTGCACTTCCGACTCACCGCCAAAGGCCACCGGATAATCGCCCCAGGGCTGCGGCGGCATCTCGCGATTTGATGTGCCCTCCAGCGAGCCAAAATGCCACTCACGCAGGTCATCGACCAGCTCAATGGAACGGCCCTCGCCAACGATAAGCTCGGCCGTATGCCGCGCCCGGCCCAACGGCGAGGAATACACATGATCAAAGGCCACGCCACGCGCCGCAAACGCCGTACGCGCCGTCAGCGCCTGCTCGCGCCCGCGCGCCGTAAGCGGCGAATCGTGCCAGCCCTGCAAAATGCTCTGCACATTGAGCTCAGTCTGCCCATGCCGCACCAAATACAGATCTGCCACACACCCTCCCCTCTTACCACCACAAAGGGGACAGGAGCCTTTGTGGTGATTTTGCCGCCGGATTGCACCGCAACGACGCACAACTACAGCAGCACGTCGGCAAGCGGACGCTTGGGTACGTGGTGCACCCGCGCCTCGTCGCGCCAATAATTGATGGAGCCGTCGGGGTTGGAATCGATCGCATCGATCACCTGTGTCTCGGCCGGAATGCCAAACGCCATGATCAGCTTGAGCTCATACTTGTCGTTATCGAGCCCCATGGCATCGATCGCGTGGGGCGTAAAGGCCTTGAACATGCAGGCTGCCACCTCGGGCGCGGCGCTGCGGGCGGCGAGCATCATCGTCTGCGCGGTAATGCCCGTGTCGACATCGGTAATGGGAGCGGCGGGCTTGCCCGGAACGGCGCGCTCAGCAAGAATCGCGATGTAGCCGGTCGGGCGCTCGCCCTCATCGGGACCCGGCCAATCCTTGAGCGCACCGGCCCATGCAAGCTCGTCAAATACACGCGCGCAGTCCTCTGCACCGCTCACCACGTGAAAGCGCAGACGCTGAGCATTGGCGCCGCAGGGAGCCAGGTGCGCCAGTTCCGCCAGCTCGAGCAAAAACTCGCGCGGCACGCGCATAGACTCGTCAAAGCGACGGCACGTACGGGCACGACGGACCAGCGCATCAAACGCTTCCAGACCGAGCTTTTCGCAACCTTGCTTTGCCATCGATTCGACACTCGACGGTGCCTCGGGAACTGCTTCGTTCATAGGGACCCCCAATACAAGCCAATTGTCCTTAGGAAAATCTAACCTAAAACGTAGGCAATAACGAACAGGGCTGCAATGTTCTACACCTGTTGAATAGAAAATCGCGACGTGGGGAACAACGGAAACAATTCGGGGCCTTTGGGTTACGTTTCGCCCTCCCCGACCCATACGTCAGCGCCCTTAGGGGATACTGGTTGTAACGATCAAGGCTTACGCCGCACGGAAAGGAGACGTTATGGGTATCTTTAGGAACGATGACCAAAAATCGAGCCAGTTTGGATTTGACGAGAAAAGTATGGCGGGCAAAGCCGTCAAGGCCGTGCGCTGGATCTACGCCATCACGGGCGTCGTGGCGCTCATTGCTGGCATCGCGCTGCTTTTTGCACCCGCCAAGTCCCTCGTCTTTTTGACGACCGTCCTGGGTTTTTACTTTGTAATCACCGCTGCCATCAGGCTGTTCACTGCCATTTTTGAGCCGCTGCTGCCCACTGGCTGGCGCGTGACGAGCATCATCTCCAACCTACTCATTATCCTGGGCGGCGTCATAATCCTGCGCAACCAGGCCTTCTCGACCGCGACACTCACCACGATGGTGGTTATCGTGGCCGGCTTTGGCTGGATTGTCGAAGGTGTCATGTCCATTCTGGAGTCCGAGCTTTCGTCCAACCGCGCCCTTGCCATCCTGAGCGGTGCACTCTCCATCATCGCCGGCATGTTCGTGTTTATCTATCCGCTGTGGTCGGCCAAGATGCTTGTCATCTTTAGTGGCGCCGCGCTGCTGGTGTTTGGCGTAACGCTCATTGTTCGCGCCATTCAATTTGGCAAACTGGTGCACTAGATGCCGCGAACGCTCTTTATTGATGCCGACGCCTGCCCGGTCACGCGCGAGTCGATTGACTGCGCGCGGCGGGCGGGCGTCGCCGTTGTTATCGCCGGCAATAGCACGCAAAACCTGGAACGACACATTCGCCGCGACGACCCGCGCGATGCCGAGCACGCGCGACGCGGCTTTTGGGTCACGACGCTCGACGTGAGCGTGGGCGCCGACAGCGCCGACTTTGCCATTGTCGAACGCCTGCAGGCGGGCGACGTGGTCGTGACGCAGGACATTGGCTTGGCGAGCATGGTGCTCGGGCGCGATGCCGCCGCCATCGGTGTGCGCGGGCGCGTGTACGACAAGGCGACTATCGACATGCAGCTGTTTATTCGCCACGAGGAAAAGAAGGTACGCCGCGCCGGCGGACGCACTCGCGGTCCGGCAGCATTTACCAGCGAAGACCGCGCCCGCTTTAAACGCAACCTCACCGAGTTGCTGCACTAACCAAGGTAGATTTTTGAGACATGCCTAAAATCTACCTTTTTGTTTTGAGCGGTGTGAGCGCTCGGAATCCATGGCTCAACAAAAAACGGGCTTCAAAATGCCATGCGTCGCCGCATTGCGCAGGCGCTGAGCATGGCTATTTGAAGCCCATTTTTTAGGCCCACTTAGAGGCCAACGGCGGAGAGGATGAGGCCCCAGCCAGCGCCGATGACGTACATCATGATCAGGAACACGGCATTTTCGCGGGCGCTGCGGTTGGTGCGGAACAGCACCAGATAACCCACGCCGGCGGAAATGAGCGTGCCGGCGAGCATCGGCGCCAGTTGTAGCGCGCCTTCCAGATACAGCTGTGTAATGACCACGCTCGCCGAGCAATTGGGAATCAGCCCGACAAGCGCCGAACCCAGGACAGCGAGTGTCTCGTTGCCGCGCAGGAACTGCTCGATCGCGGACTCGCCGAACGTCTCGAGCACGGCGACCAGAATCAGCGTCACCAGAAAAATGAATACCGAGACCTGCACGGTGTGCGAGATCGCACTGCGGATGATCGACAGGACAGGCGTCCCTTCGTGGGAGTGAGAGTGACCGTGACCATCATGGTGTTCATGTTCGCCCTCATGACCGTGATCGTGGCCATGTCCGTGTTCGTGCTCGTCTTCGTCTTCATCACATCCGCAATGGTCGCGCTCGCACAGCTCGTGGATGTGGTCGGCGCTCACGCCCGCCTCGGCCACCTCGTCGATGATGTCACCGCCGCTGTGGTCGTCGTGCGCGCAGTTCACGTGGGCCGGATTGGCCGCGGTTCCCAGCACGGTACGGCGAATCGCCGCGTGCGCGCGGGCGTTACGGCGCAGGCCGCGAATGGCAGCGTCCACGATAAAACCCGTGACCAGTGCGATCAGCGCTTTCGAAGCCAAAAGCATCGCCATAGTCTGCACGGGAACCTGCTCGGCAAGCAACAGCGGCAGCATCTCGTCGGAGGTCGAAAGGAACACCGCCACCAACGTGCCCAAGGTCACGACACGGCCGGCGTACAGCGTGGCCGCCATGGCCGAAAAGCCGCACTGCGGCACCATGCCCAGCAGCGAGCCAACCACGGGACCCGCGGCACCAGCACGCTTGATAGCGCCGTTGACGCGGTCGCCCGCAACGTGCTCAAGTGTCTCGAGAGCAAGATACGTCACCAACAAAAACGGCACCAGCGACAGCGTGTCCTTGCCGGCGTCGAGCAGAATATCAATCAGTAAATCCATGACGGATGGAACCTTTCGTGTCTTTCGGCAGCATTGTAAAAGTCCTAGCGGTCAACTAGGGTATTGTAGTTGTCCCGGGCGCGGTGCCAATAGTTGCCTATGGTAAACTATCATCTCGCCATAACTCAGTAGCCTCGAGCCGCACAACGCGGCCCGTCCAAGGAGTAGCATATGAACGTATCGCAAGCACTCGAATACGAGCGCCAGCCGTTTATCCCCATGTTTATCTACGGCGACCACGGCGCCATGGAGTCCGAGCGCCAGAAGGGCGAGGAGGCCCTCAAGGTGCTCGAGACCGAGTACTTTACCGCCGAGGGCGACCCCGGCTTCGACTTTGCCACCGTGCGCGACCTGGCCGACCGCAACCGCGACCTGTGCGACCAGATTGGCGAGGCGCGTCTGCGCAACGTGACGCCCGCGACGCTCTCGCGCGGCCTGTCCGATGCCGACACCTGCGCCGCCATCGGCAAGATGCAAAAGCGCACCGCCGCGTCCGTTATGCGCGAAATCCGCGGCGACCGCGACGCGCTCGGCGTGGCCTACGCCCGCAAGCCCATCCAGGGCACCGTGCTCGGTGTCGACATCGAGACCACCGGCCGTGCACCCGAACGCGGTTATATCATCAACGTCGGCTGGGAGATCATGGAACTCACCAGCGACGCCATCCCGCACGACGCCGAGGCGCACTACTGTGGCCTGCCCGACATCTACCGCGGCGAGGATGTACCGCTGTCGAATATCCACCACATCACCTGGAACGACATCGACGGCAAAAAGCCGTTCCGCGAGAACAAGGAACTGCAGAAGCAGCTGCTCAAGCTCATGAAGAAGTACCCGTACATGGCACACAACGCCGCGTTTGAGGACAGCTGGTTCAAGATCCACCTGGACGGCTACGCCGAGGCACGCCGCGCGGGTAAGATCATCGTCATCGACTCGCGCCAGATCTGCCGCAGCCTGGACGCCGACGTGCGCTCGCTCCCCCGCGAGTCCGCCCCCGCCGCGCTCGAGAACTGGGCACGCCGTCGCGGCACCCTCGCGCCCGACGCCAACGAGCAGCATCTGGGTCTGGACGACACCGACCTCATGCTCCGCACGGTACAGGCCGAGTTCAACCTCAAGAACCTATTCGCGAAATAGCAACGCCTGCGACAAACACTGCTTGCTCACGAGCGGCCTCGCAGCGGGAAACACCGCAGCGGGGCCGCCCTACGTTCCACAGATAGATCTGCCATCACAAATTCTGAACCCTCATTTTGAACGATTTCGGCCAATTCCCGACACGTAATTCGTTGTCGGATGGCGATGCATCGATATCAAATGTGCAGCAATTGAGTTTTTATATGCTATAGCTAAGCTGCGATAACATTGATTTTAGGCGTGCCAACCCATAATTGCGTCAAGCTTTTGGACAGCATTTGGTTAGGCCCCTAAAACGACTTTCCCACTCAGCGCCATCAACACGGCATTAGCTGACACGATATATACCATGAGTATCGTATTGTCACATACCACTGCAAAAGCGGTCTACCAGGCCGCGCATTCGGCGTCTGCGAAAGACACCGAGCCCTGTAACCCTGCCGCGATTTACGGATCATGTCCCACCGGAACGCTCCTTGACGCAGCCGCAGAATGGCTCACCAAACACGATGTTTCCCCTGACGCAAATGATTGCCTCGAGGTAATGGTATTTGATCGCAGGAATGCGCGCTATGCAATGAACTGTCAATGCCACGTTTCGTCAAAACGATTCTCGAACTCACGCTTTATAGAGCTCAAAGATGGCATCTTCATTGTTGGCGTTGAGCTTTGCGCACTTCAGGCCGCCACCTATCTCCCTTTTCGCGAACTGGTGGAGTACTACTTTGAATTGTGCGGCGTTTACTCCCTTGGAACCGGCTCTTCCACCTCTTATAACGAGCGTTTCGCGCTCACCTCGACCGAGAGGTTGAAACAGTTCTTTAATTCCATTACCAGATGCGACGGTCTGGCCCTTGCCCGAAAGGCGATCCAATGTGTGCGCGACGGATGCCGGTCTCCTATGGAAACGGCCTTTGTCATGATGCTAACGCTGCCCAAAAGCGAAGGAGGGCTTGGTATTAAGGGAATTGAGACCGATTACGAGGTGCAGGTCACCGCTGCCGCAAAGAATCTCACGAGACGCAAAAAGTTCTTTATGGATGCGTATCTAAAGAAATCTCGCACAGACATTGAATACAACGGGCTTTATCATGACGCGGAAGAAGACCGCGCCATCGATGAGGAGCGCAAGAATGCGCTTGCGTCCATGGGATACGGAATCATCACCGTCAGTCGTTATTCCTTTATGCATGCCAGCGCTTTCGTTAGGGTCATGGAGGCGATCCAACGGAAAGAGAGCATACGCCCCTCGCGTCTGCCAAAAGACTTTCAAATCATGCAAGAGGACCTGAGACAGTTTGTGCTCAGAAGGTTTATAGAAGAGAAAAAGCGAATTCAGAAGCAGCTTCGCCAGGATTCCGAAGATCGTCAACAAATCGACCTCGAAAAAGCAACACTCGAAGGTATCACGCTGGATGACCCGACAATAAATGAAGTTCGGCAATCGATGACATGCAGACTGTCGAATCCGACAGCCCATCATTTGCCCAAATAAGCAGCCTCGCGCCCGAGGGCAGAATCTTCGGGGCCGGAAGCTAGACCGGCTAACAAGGTGGGTACCCTAGCGATGTGCAAAATTGCGAGTATTCAGCAGGGTCGGCCCTCCAGCACCCACAAGTTAATCCAAATGAGAAACAAAAACGCTATCGAACGAGAACGTTAGGCAACATTTGAGGAAGACCTTGTCTGTTTGCCGCCCTTGGATAACTCTTGAGCGGCTTTATTTGGCCTGGAATAGATTAACGGACCCTCTATAGTTGCAGAATACTCCAATTTTTGCACGGCGCGGGGGTGGCGCGCGCAGACGTGGTGTAAGAGCGTCCCGAGGTCCGTC